>DATMTC010000232.1:0-10810 GCA_035565115.1 Microbacteriaceae bacterium
CCCGAGCCATCCGCCTGAGCCCTCTGCCGGCGTTCCAGGCAACTCGTTCTCGACGAATCGCGGAACGACGACGATATCCCACTCGAGGCCCTTCGACCCGTGGATCGTCAGCAGCTGAACGGTACCAGGCTCGGGGTCCTCGGGCCGGGGAGCAAGCCCGTCACGCCACTCGGCCTCGCGCAACCACGCCAGAAAACCGCTCAACCCCGCGTTCTCGCTCACCGCGAGATAGCCGTGCAATGCATCGAAGAACGCATCGAAATTGGCTGAAGCAGTGTTCGTCACACCGAACGCGCGAGTTTCATTCGCCGCAACCTCGATGTCGAGCATCAGCTCCTGTTCGACGAGTGTGACGAAGTCGATCAGGTCGAGGCCGGCTCTGGCTCGTAGCCGCGCGAACAGCCTGCCTGCGTGGCGCAGCCGCTCAAGCCCCAGCTCGCTGAACCCGCTCAACTGGCTGTGTCCTTCTTTCGCGTGCGCCACGAAGTCAAGAGCGTCCACCACCGAGCCACCTTCGCCCTCTGCAACGGACGACCGCATCCGTTCACGCACATCATCTTCCAGCGGTCTCTGCGCGTAGTCGCGGTCGCGCAACCAGGATGCGACGCGGCTGAGCACGAAGAGATCGTGCACGCCGATGCGCCAGCGCGACCCGGCGAGCAGCCGAACCAGCTCGGAACCCGCCGCAGGATCGCTGACCACGGCAAGCGCACTCACCAGGTCGGCGATCTCGGGCTCGGCAAGCAGGCCGCCGACGCCGAGCACATGGAACGGCACGCCGTGCCTGCGCAATGCCTCGATGAATGCGCTCTGAGTCTTGCGTGCACGAAACAGCATTGCGGCACTCGGCGGCGTTGCAGCACCGTCAGCTGCACCCGCGGCAAGCTGCTCCTTCAGCCAGAGCGCTGTCGCCTCTGCCTCGTTCGGCAGCGTCTCCTCAAACGCGATGTCGACCTGGCGGGTACTCGCGCGTGGGCCGGCCTGCAGCCGTTCGACCTGCACGCGTGAGTCTGCCACGAGCGGCTCTACCAGCCCGTTGGCGACGGCCAGAATGTCATGCCCGTTGCGCCAGCTCGTGGTCAGAGCGAACCGGGCGGCAGCACCGTGCGCGAACTGACCAGCGAACTCGTCAAGGTTCCCTGCGCTGGCTCCGCGCCAGCCATAGATCGATTGATTCGGGTCGCCGACCGCCATCACCGCACGCTCGGCGAACAGCTCAGCGAGCAGCCAGGTCTGCACAACCGACGTGTCCTGATATTCGTCGAGCAACACCACCTTGTGCCGCTCACGAAGATCGGCTGCCACCCGCGGAACCCGGCGGATGATCTGCAGCGCAAGTGCCACCTGGTCTGAATACTCGACGAACCCGCGCAACCGTTTCTCGTCGGCGAACCGCTCAGCAAGGTCGACCAGAACAGGCAAGGCGCCGACCGTGGCTGCCAGCGCCGCGATGTCTTCGTATGTGCCGCGGCCGCCAGCAGGCAGGTCCGCAACGGTCCTGAACTGCTCGGCCATGCGTGCGACCTCACGCGCGGAAGCGACATTCTCGCTCAGCGCATGACTGAGATTCAATACTGCCTTCGTCACGGTGTCGACGTTCTTATCGAGGGCGGCCAACCGAGAATCGTTGCTTGCGACCACGACCGATCGCGCCAACTGCCACGCTGACGCTTCCCCGAGCACTGCTCCATCGCTCTCTCGCCCGATCAGGATCGCATTGTCGCGATAGATCGTGTTCGCAAATGAGTTGTACGTTGCCACCTGCGGCGGATCGAACTCGTCGTAATCCTCCGGCATGAGGCCGGCGTCTGACAGCTGCCGGATGCGTGTGCGGATGCGCGCAGCGAGCTCCCCTGCGGCCTTGCGTGTGAATGTGAGCCCAAGAATGTCGCGAGCGTGCACGTGCGCATTCGCGAGAAGCCAGAGCACCCGGTTGGCCATTGTCTCGGTCTTGCCGCTTCCTGCCCCCGCGATCACGAGCGCTGGTGACAGCGGCGCTTCGATCACTGCACGCTGCTGCTCGGTCGGGCGGGGCAGGCCAAGCGCGTCTGCGATTGTCGACGCATCAATCGGGTCTGCGCCTCGCCGCCCAGCGCGCATCGATTCGGCGCCACCCGCACCGTACCCGTCGCTGTTCAGCTGCTCGATGTCGGCAAATTCCGCCTCGATGAGCCCGGATTCGACCAGGCCCGCGTCAATCAGTTCTGGCTCGATCAGTGCCGGCTCAATCAGTTCGCGATCAGTCACTGCTTACCGCCCTCACCCGGTGCAGCGAACGCCGCGCCGTGTCGATTCCCCACTGGCTCAGTTCGCGTTCCCCTGGGAACCACGACGCCGCCATTCCGATCGCCGCCTGCCTGATGCGATTGCGAAAACCCTCGAGTTGTTCGGCGCTCAACGGCGCCTGTTCTGCCTCTCTGTAGAGTTTCCGGCGCACCCCCTTCTTCACGAACAAGAGCTTCGCCCCGCCAGAATGATGCGCGCCGAGCTCGTCGAGGAACGGATCGAGCACCCCTTCCGCATATGCGAGCTGATACGCGCCTAACTGCGGGTGGGCATCAATGTCGTCTTGTCTGGTCACGGGCGAGCCGGTCTTCAGATCCACGATCACAACAGAGCCGTCTGGCGCGCGCTCGACCCTGTCGATGGAGCCGTTCACCCGAGCCTGGCCGATCTCCAGCTGAAATCGCCCCTCGGCGGCGACCAGCGTCTTGCCTTCGCGCTCGAAATCGGCGAGATACTCTGCGACGCCGCCCGCGAGGATGCGCGCTGCTCGCTTCTGCTGATCCGCGATCCATGGTGATTCAAACAGCAACTCGTTCCAGCGGCTCTCGATGCTTGCCCACACGGTGTCGACGCTCGCATCGGTCGCTGTCTCCATCGCCCAGTGCACGATGGTGCCAATACCCATCGCAGTGCTCGTCTGCGTTCCAGAGACAGTGTCGATGAACCAGTCCAGTGGCGAGTCCTCGAACGCCTGCAGTCTCGACGGGGACACAGGAACGATCTCGTCCTCGGCGTAAAGAGGGGCCGTCGTTGACGGCGCGATCAGTCCGTGCCAGTCGCGTGGATGGGCGCCTGGCACTCGTTCGTCCGCAAGACGCGCAAGAGCGGATGCTGCCTGAAGCTGCGCAGCGGTGAACCCGCCAGCGCTGCGTCGCGTCGTCAGCTCGCGACGCAGCCTGCCGGTCAAGCCACGCAGAGACAGTGGCGGCCTCGCGGAAGGCAGCACGCTGGTTCCTGGCGGCAGCAGAGCGAAGAACACGCTCGCAGCTTCGTCTTCGTTCGCCACGGCTGACACGATCACCTGCCGCCGAGCTCGCGAGATCGCCAGGGCGAACATCCGCAGCTCGTCGCCGAGAACCTCCTTGCGCTGGTCGAGGTCGACGTTTGCCATGCCTGTGACCACCCTGACCAGTTCGCCAGGGTACAGCAGGGAACCGCGCAACCTCAGATTCGGCCAGATACCGTCTTGCAGCCCTGCAACGGCTACCACGTCGAACTCGAGGCCGACAACGCCAGGCGGGGCCGTGACCAACACAGCGTCTGCCACCGCCTGCGGCGACAGGGTGTCCTCAGGCACCTCGGCATCGAGAACCGCATCCAAGAACACGTGGGCCCCCGCACTCGGGTCGCGCTCGACGAACCGCTTTGCCGCCGTGAACAACGCAAGCACTCCGTCAAGATTGCGGTTGGCCTCGGCTGCCACGATCCCCGAGCTCAGTGACTGCTCTCTCCAGGTGGCCGCCAGCCCGCTGCGTTCCCAGGCAAGCCAGAGCAATTCCTCGATCGTGTCGCCATCGGCGGATGCCCGGCCGACGTCGGCGAGCATCTGCGCGAGGCGCGCAGCATCCCTGCCGACGCGATGGTCGATGGTCGCGAACCGCCCTGGCGCAGCAAGCGCCTCGACCAGCAGCTCATCGCTCGATCGGGTGCTGCCCCCAGCGATCTCCTCGGCGCGCAACGCGAGACGGAGCCGCCTCAACGTGAGCCTGTCGAGACCGCCGAATGGCCCGAGCAGCATGTCGGCGGCCAACTGTGCCGTCAACTGAGTGCGCCCGCATGCCACGTCGACGACGGTCAGAAGACTCCTCGCCGCATGATCATCGCGAACGGGGCGACCTCCGACAGCGGTCCGCGTCGGAACTTCGGCGAGTGCGAGCGCGCGCGCCACTGCTGGCACCTGGCCCCCACTGCGCACGACGACCGCCATGTCGGCCCATCCGACCCCGTTCAACAGGTGCTGCTCACGCAACTGCCGAGCGATTGCCGCCCACTCGCGTGCCGGCGTATCTGCTTCGATGCGCACTACGGCGTCGGAATGCGACGGGCCGGCTGGGGCGGCACCGCGATGGCCGACAACACCGGCAGTGCCGATGCGCTCAGAGACACGCTGGGTGAATGCCCGCAGTTGCGACCCCTGCCGATGCGCAGTGGCGAGCCGAAGGCTTGTCATGCCCGGTATTCCGAGCACATCAGGCAGCCTGCCGAGCACGTTCGGTTCGCCCCCGCGGAAGGCGTTTGCCGCGACGTCTGGGTCTCCGAAAGCAATCACGGCAACGCCACGGGCCGCAAGCGCCCGAAGCAGTGATGTTCCAGAGCGCGTCAGCTCCTGTATGTCGTCGACGAGCGCCAATCGCAGGCGCGACACGGTTGCACTCTGGTTCTCGTGCTTCAGCTGGCGGATCGCGAATTGCACGAGCTCCGCCGAGTCGAGCTGATTCGTGCGGGCACTGCTGACCACGTCGAGGTACTCGGCAAGGAATTCGGATGCTGCAATCCACTCGGGTCTGTCGTGTTCACGGCCGAGCTCACTCAACCGCGCAGGGGTCAGCCCGTATTCGCTGACTCGCATGATCAGTTCACGCAGCTCGGTGCGAAAACCTCGCATCCTTCGCACGTCGTGCCCGAGCAGCTCCGGCCAATCGGGACCGCGCCCGTCTTCGATGTGCCCCGCAAGCAGCGCAGCCATGTCGCTGTCTTGCTCGCCACCGGTGAGCAGTCGCGGTGGCTCGGCGCCGACCAGGCTTGCTGCGTGCGAGAGGATGTCGAATGCCAGCGAGTTGACTGTTCGGGCGACCGGCCCGTCAGTCGCGACGCCGAGCCGCCCGGCGATCCGGTCGCGCAACCGCGTTGCGACGGTGCGAGCCGTCGTCAGAGCGATGATCTGCCCTGGCTCCCAGCCCCTGACAAGAATCCGATCGGCGACCACCTCGATCAACGTCGTCGTCTTACCTGTGCCAGGAGCACCGATCACGACCGCGGATGCTCCGTCAGCGAGCGCGACAACCTGCTGCTGCGAGGCGTCTGCCGACAGCTGCGCTTCAGCGCCGGCTTCGCCTGATGGGGCGGGCTTGCCTGGCGGAACGAATCGGGTGGATGTCACGCAAGTCACGCTAACTGCTTCCGCCGACAGAGAACCGTCTCGGCGGGCGGCGTGTTCTCCCGTAACCTAAGAGAAGTCACCCGATCTGGGATTTACCGAAAGGCACGTCACGTGGAAATTCGTATCGGCATCATCAACGCCCCGCGGGAGCTCTCTTTCGAAACGAACGAGTCTCCAGCAGACGTCGCTGCCACCGTCACGCAGGCGCTCGAGAGCGGCTCGGCGTATTTGCGGCTCAAGGATGACAAGGGCACCCAGTACGTCGTGCCCACCGCCGGAATCGGGTACGTTCAGATCGGTTCAGAAGAGTCACGACGCATCGGCTTCGTGGCGTAACCGCGCATAACACGAAAGGCATCGCAATGGAGCTGCTCTTCATCTGTCTTGGCGGTGCGATCATCGGATTGCTTGCCAGGTACGTGCTTCCGCAACGGCATCGTCATGGCAGCATGCTCATCCCCGCCGTCGGAACCGCATTCGCTGCGGCCATGTGGGTCGCTCTCACCTGGGCGGGCATGAAGTGGAACGGCGGTTGGATCTGGGCGATCACCATCGCGGCAACCGTCGTGGTGTGCGTCGTGCTCGATCTTGTGATCGGCGAGACGCGCAAGCACAAAGACAATGAGCTGCTTTCCGCGCTGAGCAAGGGTGCCGTCACGACCGGAGCGTAGCTGCTACGCGGTCAGGCCGAGCGCATCCATCCGCCGCGTGTGCGCCGCGATCACGTCGGTGAACACGGGCTCGATGCGCTGCTGATCTGTGCTGTCGTTGCCCGTGTTGTGCAGAGCGGAGCGCGCGATCAGCAACGTGTCACCGACAAGCCGTCGACCCCACATGGCCAGCCGCGAGCCGAGCGCAGGGTCTGCTGCCAATTCCGTCTCGAGGATGCGACCGATCGACTCGCTGCCTGAGTCCGACCCGAGGAGCTGAGCTGCGCGCGGGCCGACATCCTTGGGCAGGCCGCCTGCCAGCCTGATGAAGAAATCGTTGAGCAACCCGGTCGTGACGTGAACGCCGAGCAGGGTCTCCTGCCAGTCAGCACCTGTTGTCACCTGCTGCAGGCGATCGATGGCCGCCGTGAATGGACGCATCACCTCGGCGGGCTCCGCATCGTGTCTTCTGATCTCGGCGACGAGTCCCTGGAACTTCCCCAGCGTGAGACCCGCGGCAACGCTCAGTTCTTCCTTCGCATCCAGACGAGGAACCGCACGCACAACGCCCGCGAGTCCTTGAAACGCCTCAAGCTGCAAATAAGCGGCCTGCCCGAGGTACGGAAGTAACTCCGGAGCGATCTCGGCAAGATCGACACGCTCGGCGCCTGGCTGCTCGCTCCGCGGCTTCAGCCGCGGAACCTCAACCGGCAGACGCCGAGACTTGAACCAGGATGCCACCTCGCCAGTGTAGTGGGCACAGTGTAGTCGGCACGGTGTGGTCGGCACGGTGTAGTCGGCACGGTGTAGTCGGCACTGGCCGGTAGACTGGGTGTGCCGTCGGCGTTGGATCGACGGCCCTACGCCTCATGAGACCTGAGAACGCGAAAGGCGTAGACACACTCGCGCCGTTCCCGGCGGCTCAATCGACAGGCATTTTTACGTGACATTCACCAACCTCAACATCGACCAAGACATCGTCGATGCTCTGGCTTCCAAGGGCATCCTCGAACCATTTCCCATCCAAGAACAAACAATTCCGCTCGCCCTTGACGGCCAAGACATCATCGGGCAGGCCAAGACGGGAACCGGGAAGACCTTCGGGTTCGGGCTGCCGCTCATCCAGCGTCTTGGTCTCAACCCCGAGCCGGGCGTTCAAGCTCTGATCGTCGTTCCGACCCGCGAACTCTGCGTTCAGGTCACAGAAGATCTCGAACTTGCCGCGACCAACCGCGACGTGAAGATCGTGTCGATCTACGGCGGAAAGGCATATGAGGGTCAGATCGAGCAGCTCAAGGCAGGTGCCCAGATCGTCGTCGGAACACCGGGGCGACTGCTCGACCTCGCGGGTCAGCGGCTGCTCAACCTCGCCAACGTGCGCGAGATGGTGCTCGATGAGGCAGACAAGATGCTCGACCTCGGCTTCTTGTCCGATATCGAGAAACTGTTCGCGCAGATTCCTGCCACGCGCCACACCATGCTGTTCTCCGCGACCATGCCCGGCCCGATCGTCGCACTCGCGCGTCGCTTCATGAACCGGCCCATCCACATCCGCGCCACCGACCCAGACGAGGGGCTGACACAGGCGAACATCAAGCACCTCATCTACCGTGCGCACAACATGGACAAAGACGAGGTGATCGGTCGAATCCTGATGGCTGAAGGCCGCGGAAAGACGCTGATCTTCACGCGAACCAAGCGTGCTGCGGCCAAACTCGTCGAAGAGTTGAACGATCGCGGATTCAACGCTGCCGCCGTGCACGGCGACCTCAACCAGGAACAGCGTGAGCGCGCAATGGCCGCGTTCAAAGCAGGCAAGAAAGACATCCTCATCGCAACGGATGTCGCCTCGCGCGGCATCGACGTGCTCGATGTGACCCACGTGATTAATCACACGATCCCCGAGGATGAGAAGACCTACCTGCACCGCGTCGGCCGCACCGGTCGCGCCGGCAAGACCGGCATCGCTGTGACGTTCGTGGACTGGGACGATCTGCACAAGTGGGCGCTGATCAACCGCGCCCTCGAGTTCGGCCAGCCTGAGCCGACCGAGACGTACTCGTCGTCTCCGCACCTGTACTCAGATCTCGACATTCCCGAAGGCGCCAAGGGCAGGCTCAAGCCAACGCCAGCGCCCAAGGGTGACGTCGCATCCCGTGGGCCTGCAAGCTCTGGTCCGCGTAATCGTCGCCGCACGCGTGGCGGTTCGAGCGGTGCGGATGCTAGTGGTGCGGCATCCGGGCCAGGGGCAGGGGCGTCGAGAACGCACGATGGGCCGGGAACGAACGATGGCCCAGGAACCCACGACGGGCACGGGGCTCAACATCACGACGGCAACAGTGCACCGCGCAGGCGCAGCCGCAACCGTCGTCGTGGCGGCGGAACGCCATCCACGCCTGCTGCGTAACGCTCAGAACTAGATCAGCACCGAAGTTAGATCAGCACCAAGCCTGTCGCAGCACCCACGATGCGCTCGAGGGACTCGGCAGAGGTCGTATTCTCACCGAGGCGGTTCGGTTTGCCAGCGCCGTGGTAGTCGCTTGACCCGGTGACAACCAGGTTGTATCTACGCGCAAGGTCGCGCAGATACGCCTTGCCTTCTTCGGTGTTCTCGCGATGATCCACCTCGACGCCGACCAAACCGGCATCGATCAGACGCACGAGATATTCCTCTGGCAATGCCGCGTTCCTGCCGTGAGTCACCGGATGCGCCAGCACCGCTGCTCCCCCTGCAGCGACGATCAGGCCCACGCCGTCGAGCGGCGTCGGGGCGTACAACTGCTGGTAATACGGGCCTCGCGGGCTCAGCAGCGTTTCGAACGCCGCGCTGCGCGAGCCGACAACGCCCCGCGTCACGAGCGCGTCGGCAATGTGCGGGCGTCCGATGCTCGCGCCAGGCGTCGTGTGAGCAAGCACGTCTTCCCAGGTGAGGTCGTAGTCCGCAGAAAGCCGCTCGACAATGGCCTCTGCACGCGTCAGGCGCGCACGCCTGATCCTGGCCGTCTCTGCTGCCAGCTCCGGGTCGCCAGGGTCGAACAGATACGCGAGAACGTGAACGCTCTTCCATCCGTCATATCTGGTGCTCAGCTCCATGCCTGGCACCAGACTCACACCGGTCTCGCTTGCTGCGAGCGCTGCTTCAGACCAGCCGGCGGTTGAGTCGTGGTCGGTCAGTGCGACCGCGCCGAGCCCCGCTGCGTGTGCGGAGCGCACGAGATCGCCCGGTGTCTGTGTTCCGTCTGACACGCTCGAGTGCGTGTGCAGGTCGATCGGACCTTTCAAGCGCGTGGGCTCGGCCATCCCATAATCGTATGCCGTGCCTGTCACACCTCGGTGCGACAATGGGTGGATGGACTCGACCACGAACTCGACCACATCCTCGAACACGGCCACGCACACGGAAGAAGCTGCTCAGCCTGCTCCTCGCGCAACCTCCAACCGCTCCACCACGCCCCATTCGGAGGGTTTCAAGTCGTACATCGCCAGCGGATGGGCAGATCGGCACGACGCTGTGCCTGCCCCTCGCGAGCAAGCACGGTTCGCCGCAGCACGTCGCGACCGGCTGTCGGCGGCATTCGGCGGCAAACGGTTGATCATTCCTGCGGGCAGCCTGAAGCAGCGCTCGAACGACACCGACTACCCGTTCCGCGCGCATTCGGCATTCGCATACCTGACCGGGTGGGCGTCTGACAGTGAACCGGGCAGCGTGCTCGTCATGGAACCGACAGCATCCGGTCATGAGGCGACCGTCTACTTTCGCGAGCGTGCAGGTCGCGACTCAGACGAGTTCTACGCCAATCCAGAGATCGGGGAATTCTGGATCGGCGCGCGACCATCGCTTGAGCAGGTCGCAGGCGATCTCGGCCTGACAACGCGCGGCATCGCCGACGTGGGCGCCGTGCTCGAAACGGCAGACGACGACACGCTCATCGTGCGCGAAGCCGACGCCGCGATCACCGAACGAGTCGACGGAGTGCGCGCGCCGAATGACGGCGACGATGCGCTTGCCCGTGAGCTCTCCGAGATGCGACTGGTCAAAGACGAGTACGAGATCGACCAGCTACGCGGCGCGATCGCTGCAACGGCAGGCGGGTTCGACGACGTCATCCGCGATCTGCCAAGGATCACCGCCCATGCACGCGGTGAACGGCTTGTCGAGGGGGTGTTCAACGGGCGCGCACGAGCCGAAGGCAACACCGTCGGATACGACACGATCGCAGCATCCGGCCCGCACGCATGCATTCTGCACTGGACCCGCAACAACGGGCCCGTCATGCCTGGCGACGTGATCCTGATCGACGCAGGCGTCGAAGCCGAAAGCTATTACACGGCCGACATCACACGCACTCTGCCGATCAATGGGCACTTCAGCGACACGCAGCGGCTCGTCTACGAAACGGTGCGCGAAGCGGCCGATGCCGCGTTCGCCATCGTGCGGCCCGGCATCCGGTTCCGCGAGATCCACCAGGCAGCGATGGCTGTCATTGCCAGGCGAACCGCCGAATGGGGGATGCTGCCGGTGTCAGCGGACGAAGCGCTGCAGGCCGACAACCAGCACCACCGACGCTACATGGTGCACGGCACAAGCCATCATCTGGGCCTCGACGTGCACGACTGCGCTCAGGCGCGACGGGAGATGTACATCGACGGCGTGCTCGAACCAGGCATGACGTTCACCATCGAGCCTGGCCTGTACTTTCAGCCTGACGATCTGACGGTGCCAGAGCAGTTCCGCGGAATCGGCGTGCGCATCGAAGACAACATCCTTGTCACA
>DATMTC010000233.1:0-8153 GCA_035565115.1 Microbacteriaceae bacterium
AGCCATACCGTGACTGCCAAGAATCTCCAGTTCGTCTGCGATGACCCGATCCATCGGAACCGGCGGTGTCGCGTGATCGGCGAGCATGAGCCCGACCTGAACATGCCTGCCGCGCTTGCGTAAGCTCGCTATCGAGTTCCAGCTGGTCTGCGCGCTCCCATACGCGTCGAGCGACAGGTGAGCGCCACCCCCGCTGACGTCGCGAACCGCGGCGGCCACATCGCCGGATCCGTCCACCGTGCGAGCACCGAGGTCCTCTGCCAGGGCCCTGGCACCGGGAGATGGGTCGATACCGACCACGTGAGCCCCGGCAGCGACGGCGATCATGATCGCAGACAGCCCCACCCCGCCGCATCCGTGTACGGCGACCCATTCGCCCGGCCGTAGGCGCCCCTGGGTCAGCACAGCCCGGTACGCCGTGGCGAACCGGCAGCCGAGCGCGGCGGCCGCCACGAAATCGAGTGCTGCTGGCAGAGCGATCAGATTCACGTCAGCACGCGGAATGGACACGCGCTGCGCAAACGAACCCCACCTGGTGAACCCTGGCTGCTGCTGGTTGTCACACACCTGCTGATTGCCCGCCGCGCACTGGTCGCAACTGCCGCACGCGCAGATGAACGGGACGGTGACCCGATCACCAATCCGCCATCGCGTCACACTGGAGCCGACCTGGTCGACGACGCCGGCCAACTCGTGGCCTGGCACGTGGGGGAGGGTGACGCCGGTGTCATGGCCCATCCACGCGTGCCAATCGCTCCTGCAAACGCCAGTCGCCTTCACCGCGATGATCGCGTCATCTGGGCCACAGGCAGGTTCGACCACATCGACGAGTTCGGGCAACGCTCCGAATTCCTGGAAAACAACGGCACGCATGTCTGTCATTCAACCGCATCGATCGTTGGGCGTTGTTCCAGTCGAACGAGCACGATGCCCGCGATGATCAAAGCGCCCCCGACCCCCTGCAGCACCGTGGGAACCTCGCCGAGCAGCCACCACGCAATCAACACGGCGAACAGCACTTCGAGCAGCCCGACGAACGACGCCAGCCTCGAACCGAGACGCGCCGTCGCGAGAATTCCGCTGAAATAGGCGAACGCAGTCGCGATCACGATGACCACCAGCATCGGAGCGCCCCACCACACGTTCTCGAACCCAAGAAGGGACACGGGCTCAAACGAAAATCTGAGCGGCAGCAAGCCGCTCGCCCCGACGCCCAGCAGCACAATCGAGGCAACCAGCAGCCCTGCGCACACGAGCACGACCGTCGGCAGCTCCCCGGTGGGTCTTGCCGACAGCAGAAAGTATCCGGCAACGCCGATCGCCGCGCCGAATCCGAACAGAACGCCGAGCAGGTCGAGGTGGCCGCCGCTGGATGGCTGAACGACCAAGGCCAGCCCCGCGATGCTCAGAACGGCGCCGCAGACCGTCAGAATCGCCGGCCGGATTCGCGTTCGCGCCCAGGCAAGAAGAACAAGCAGAACCGGTGCCGAGTACTCCAGCAGAAGCGCAACGCCCACCGGGAGGCGCTCGATCGCGGCGAAATAAAACAATTGCGTTGCCGCAACTGCCACGATCCCGTACGCAAGGATCAGCCGCCAGCGCGCCAGCAGCATCCGATACCGGCCCCCAAGCGCGATGATGGCCGGGATCAGCAATACGACAGCGGCACCGCCTGCTCGCACAGCGACCGCAGCGCTCGGCGACCATCCGGCCTGGAGGAGCGGTTTGATAAATGGACCGCTTGTGCCGAATGCTGCAGCGGATGCCACGGCCAGGGCGAGCGTCGACGCGTTGGCGGTGCGACGCGCTCTCGCGACATCCGTCACAATGGCCATCCGCGCCCCGCCCTTCGTGTCATGAGTCAACTGGCTTATAGTGATGACAATAGGCAGAACGGTGTCAGGAGTCAACATGGTTTTCACCCATGACACGGAGACGATGCTCGTGTTCATGACCGAACTGATCAACACACGTGCCGACGCGTCGGATTCGGGTGCAGACGAGCTGTCGGATGCCGGCCAACTGAACGCACTATTGGATGCGCACGAGTACACCGGGCGGCGTGACGGCGATGCGGCGGAGTTGGCCGCGGTGCGTGAGATCCGATCGGAGTTGAAGAGATTTTGGCAGCTTGATCGCGACCAAGCTGCCGAGCTCGTCAATGCGATGCTGCGACGGGAGCACGCGCTTCCTCAGCTGGTGCGCCACGATTCCTGGGACTGGCACCTGCACGCGATCGATCGCGATGCCCCGCTTGCCGACAGAATTCGCGTCGAGGCTGCGATGGCCCTCTTCGACGTGGTCAGAGACGATGAACTCGGGCGTCTGAGCGAATGCGCTGCCGACGACTGCTGCGCCGTCTTCGTCGACCTGTCTCGGAACCGCTCCAAGCGGTACTGCGACGTAGGGAACTGCGGCAATCGCATGAACGTGAACGCGTACCGCGCTCGGCGGGCAGCTGGAAGCACGTAGCGGCCTACGCAGGCTTTGCCCGAAGTCCGTCGCAGACGAGTTCGGCGAGTGCTGCCAGTGGTGCCGTTTCGTGGGCAGCCTCGACGATTGGTCGCATCGTCACAATGGCCAACCACGCCTGTGCCGCAGCGCGAATCCGGGCGGCGGTGACCGGGCCCACCGCGCTTGCGCGCAGCACGCGTTCAATCACGGATTGCAACTGTCCTCGGTGCTCGGACAGTTTTGCGCCGATCTCGGGATGAGTGTGCTGTTCACGCCAGATGATCACTCGAAGCACGTCGGATGCCCGTTGAAGCTCATCGAGTCTTGATGTGAGGTTCAGCAGTGATCGAACCGGGTTGTCCTCTTCGATCAGTGACGCTGTGTCGATCGGTCCGAGGTCGAGCCGTTCGCCGACCAGCGTATTCAGGAGTTCACGCTTCGTCGGGAAATAGTAGAACAGCAGGCCCTTCGGCACCGCTGCCTGTTTTGCCACCCTGGATGTCGGCGTGGCATCGAACCCGTTCTCGGCGAACAGTCGCTCAGCGGCATCCAAAATGCGTTCCCTGGCATCCTGCGGTTTGCGCACGATCGACTCCTCGGACGTATCGGAAAATCAATGCAACTGAGGGCGACAGTATTACGCTGCCGCCCTCAGTTGTCGCTAATTGTTAGTGAGTAATCGCTTGGTGATGCGTACGCGCGCTTGGCTGTACGGCAAGCATCGCGACAATGATCGCGACTCCACCACAGATCCATGAGGACCATGCGGCGCCCATCTGGGTTGCGTAGCCGCCGACCCATGGCGAGATGAACAGGAGCGCACCCAATACGCCCTGGATCCACTCCATCGCAACCATGCCCGGCATTGCGAGATTCCACAGACCGGAAATGATCAGCAGCACGCCCAGCACGATCATCAACGCGATGGATGCGCCTGCTGGCGTCGTCCAGATCGTTGCGAGTGCGACATACAGTCCGGCGGCGACGGCCACCCAGTCCTGCCAGCGTGTCCATTTCTTCATGTGACTAGCCTCCTTGTCATCGGTGGCTCCCTTTTCGGGGGTCACTTTCATGCTAGAACTGACTGACCGCCCGGTCAAGAGTTCGGATCGCTGAATCCGCCCCCTCACACAGTGAGCAGGATCTTGCCGATGTGTTCGGAAGACTCCATGCGGCGGTGGGCGTCTGGCGCCTCGCTGAGCGGGAATATGCTGTCGACGATCGGGCGCACGCGTCCGCTCTCGATCAGCGGCCAGACGTGTTCACGCAGCTGCGCAAGGATGTGTGCGCGTTCCTCGATGGGGCGGGCCCTGAGCGTCGTGCCCCAGATGCGCCCGCGTTTGGCCATCAGCCGGCCGACGTCGAATTCGGATGCCGCTCCGCTCCGGTTTGCGATCACCATGATCTTGCCGTCGATGGCCAGGGCGCGAACGTCGCGCGCGATGTAGTCGCCGCCGACCATGTCGAGCACGACATTCACGCCGACATCGCCTGTCGATTCCTTCACAGACTGCACGAAATCCTGCTCGCGATAGTTGACCCCGATCGCCCCGACGCTCTCGCAGAACGCAACTTTTGAATCAGTCCCAGCCGTCGCAATGACCCTGGCGCCGCGTGCAACGCCGAGTTGGATCGCGATGGACCCGATTCCACTCGACCCGCCATGCACCAGCAGCGTCTGGCCTTCGTGCAGTCCAGCCAGCATGAAGACGTTCGACCACACCGTCGCTGCGACTTCTGGTAGGCCGGCAGCATGGATCAGCTCGACACCGTCTGGCACCGGGAGCACGAGCCGCTCGTCGGCAGAAACACGTTCCGCGTATCCGCCGCCGGGGAGCAACGCGCACACGCGATCACCAACTGCAAACCCGGCGACCTCTGCTCCGACCTGCTCGACGATTCCCGACACTTCCATGCCAGGCCAATCGGGCGTTCCAGGGGGAGACGGGTATGCCCCGCGGCGCTGCACGAGATCGGCTCCGTTGACGCCTGCGGCGGCAACCGCGATCAAAACGTCCGTCGGCCCAACGACCGGAACCGGTTTCTCGGCGACGGTGAGGACTTCCGGACCCCCGGGCGTTGAGACCACGACAGCGCGCATGCTAGATCAGAGCACCCAGGATGGAGTCGTGAAGCAGTCCGTTCGTCGCCAGCGGTGCTGCGCTGTTCAGTGCGTCGCCGCCGGTCACCGAGGTGAACCGTCCGCCTGCTTCCTGCACGATCGGAATAAGCGCAGCGACGTCATACGGTTGCACACCGAACTCGGCCACGACGTCGACGAGCCCTTCTGCAAGCATCGTGTATGACCACAGGTCACCGTACGCGCGATCGCGCCACACAGACCGTGTCAACGCGATGAGGCGATCGAGGTACCCAGCCTGGTCCCACTGCGCGATGCTCTGAAAGCTGATCGAAGCATCCGTCAGCTCGTTCACGCCCGAAACGTGAATGCGCCTGGCTTCTCCGGTGCCCTCGCGCACCCATGCTCCAGATCCTGCGGCAGCCCACCAACGCTTGCCGAGCATGGGCGCGCTTGCGACGCCGAGAATGGGTGTGCCATCGATGGCCAGCGCGATCAGCGTTCCCCACACGGGCACGCCGCGCAGGTAGTTGGACGTGCCGTCGATCGGGTCGATGATCCACTGCCGTGCGCTGTCACCCTGCCTGCCGTATTCTTCGCCGTAGATGCCGTCGCCTGGGCGTTCAGCTTCGATGTGGGCTCGGATCACGCGTTCCACTGCCTGATCGGCATCGGTCACGTATGTGCTGTCGGCTTTGGTCGAGACACGCAGGTCCGCGGCGGTGAATCGTTCGGTCGAGATGGCGTCTGCTCGGTCGGCGAGTTCGAGTGCGATGGCGAGATCGGCATCGACGGATGGGTTGTCTGTCACGCATCCAGAGTACTTTGCGCCCGGCCGGTCGGATGCCGCGCGCTCAAGTGGCATCGACGGCTCACGGGATGCTAGTGTTGACCCTCGGTTCGGGTTGCATTTCGAACCGCAATAAGCACCTCTAGCTCAATTGGCAGAGCAACTGACTCTTAATCAGTGGGTTCCGGGTTCAAGTCCCGGGGGGTGCACCACACCGTATGCTGACGATATGACATCGCGAGCGGTTCGAAGTCCGCGGGCCGAAATCGTCTATGCCGCCGTCGGCCTGCTTTTCTCTCTGATCGCCTGGGTGATCAATCCGTGGTTCGTTGCGAGTCTGATCGGTATCGCGCTATCGATCAGGGCGATCGTGATGAGTCGACGAATGGCCGACTCGGCCAGGAGAACGGTGCTGATCCTCGGCATCATCGGACTGATCGTTGGCGTGCTTGCAGCAATCGGCACCGTGCTCGCGCTCGTGATTCGTGTCGGCTAGTAGCACGGCCTGTCAGGGCGTGCTTTTCGCCGGCCCCGGCCGTTGCAGCGGCCTGTCGAGCCACAGCAATCGCGGTACGGCGTAGCGATTCCACAACGGCACGATCACCGCCGCGGCAGCGCACGCATAGATCAGTGCAGCGATCACGTCCGAGGGATGATGCACACCAACGTACACGCGGGACGCTGCGACGACCACTGCACTTGTCGCACCGATCACAATCACGAGTGGCTGCCACCTGCTGCCACGAAAAAGCACAATCAGTGCGATCGCCAGTGCTGCAACGAAACAGGTGTGCCCGCTCGGAAAGCTGAACGAGTGCTCGATCGTCAGGGGATGGCTCAGCAGTGAACGGTCTGGGCGCGGCCGTGCCACGAGCAGCTTCAAGCCCTGATTTCCTATCCAGGTGACCCCGACGATCACCAGGAACGTTGCGCCGACCGTCACCCGCTTGCTCAGAAAGGTGAGGACAACGCACCAGCCAACCAGGAGCACCGGCCCCACTTGGGTGCCGAACAGCCATGCGATTGCAATCGACAGGCCGTCAAGGGCAGGCGCGTGATGGTCGCTCACCTGTTGCAGGATGACCAGTTCGCCGTGAGTCCACGCGGCGGACGAGGTGATGAGCATGCCGCACAACAGCACGAAAACGATGCCAAGGCAGCCCAGGGTGATGCTTCGCACCGGATGCGCGACCGGCCGAAGCATCGCAGGCAGAACCTGCACGCCGGACGGGTCGGCGACCACCGGGTTCTCAGTCATGCGTGTGCGCCCGCGCATCGGCGATCGCATCCGCCGCGCGCACAAGGGCAAGATGCGACAAGGCCTGCGGCGTATTTCCCGCCTGCCGCGCGTCTCCGACGTCGTACTCCTCGCTCAACAACCCCACATCGTTCGCAAACCCGACTAACCGGTCCATCAGCTTTGTGGCGTCTTCGACGCGTCCAGACCGCGCGTATTGCTCAACGAGCCAGAACGAGCACGCGAGGAACGGATGCTCGCCAGGAGGCAGACCGTCGACTCCCTTCTCGGTGCGGTAGCGCAATGGAAGTCCGTCTCGGAACAGGTCTTGTTCGATCGCCTCAACGGTCTTCAGCATCCGAGGGTCGTCCGGGGCGCAAAAACCCACCTGCGGCAATTGCAGCAGTGCAGCATCCACCTCGGTCGTTCCGAAGTACTGGGTGAAGCATCCGCGCTCAGGGTCGACGCCTTTGGCGTCGATCTCGGCGCGAACCTCATCGCGCAGCTTTCGCCAGCGATCGGCTGGCCCTTGCAGCCCGAACTGCTCGACGGCTCGCACCGCGCGATCGAATGCTGCCCAGACCATCACGCGAGAGTGCGTGAACTCCCTGGCCTCGCCTCTGATCTCCCAAATGCCCTGGTCCGGCTTGCGCCATACCTTCTCGAGCTGGCCCATCAGTGCGCGCTGCACCGCCCAGGAGTTGTGGCCTTCCGTGATGCCTGCCTCTCGTGCGTGGTGCAGTGCCATCATGGTCTCGCCGATAACGTCGGCCTGGAACTGCTCTGCCGCTGCGTTGCCGATGCGCACAGGGCTGGCACCCTGATACCCAGGCAGGCTGGGGATCCTGGTCTCCGGCAGCTTGCGCTCACCTGCCAGCCCATACATGATCTGCACGTCGGCCGGATCGCCGGCTATTGCTCGCAACAACCAGCGGCGCCAGCGATGCACCTCTTCGTTGAACCCGTGGGCGAGCAGCACCGTGAGGGTAAGCGAGGCATCGCGCAGCCACACGTATCTGTAGTCCCAGTTGCGTTCACCGCCGAATGCCTCAGGCAACGATGTTGTTACGGCTGCGACGATGCCACCGGTCTGCTCGTGGGTGAGGGCGCGCAATACGAGCAGTGAACGGATGACCTCGTCGTAGTACTGGCCCTCGTGCTTGCACGTCTCCGCCCACTCGGACCACCAGGCATACGTCGACTCCAGCCGTTCTGCAACATCGACGGGATCCGGCGTGGCCTTGTGCGATTGGAACCAGGTGAGCACGACATCGACGATCTCATCCTTCGACACGGTGAAGGTGCCACTGTGGCTGTGGTTGTCCGCGTGCAGAGCTGGTCCGCGAACCACGACGGCGTCCGGTCCTGCGACCGCGAGCAACGCCGGGTGTTCTTCATTCTCAAGCTGTCGCACCCACGGGATGGTGTCCGCGTAGCCGAAGCGCAGTCGTAGGTTCTGCTGCATCTCGACTGCTCCGCTAATTCCGCGCACGCGGCGCACAACGTCGGCGCGGTGGTCACCGTGCGGCATCAGGTCGACCACCTCGACGACGCCGGTAGAGGTTGTCCAGGTGGTCACGAGGATGAATGAG
>DATMTC010000234.1:0-22951 GCA_035565115.1 Microbacteriaceae bacterium
TGGCTGCCGGCTCACCCGATTTGCGCTCTGGTGCTTCTGCGTTGTCAAGCGGTGTGTCGCAGCTGGCGGCAGGAGCCGCTGGCTCTGCATCTGGGGCAGCAAAACTTCAGTCCGGCGCCGATCAGCTTGCGTCAGGCTTGCGGTCGGGAGCGCAGCAGGCGTCGTCGATGAAAGACACCAATGCCAAGCAGACCGCGCGGGTGGTTGCCGACCCTGTCGGGTACACAGTGAGTCGGGCCAACCCGATCGACTCGGTTGGGTCGGTGATCGGAATGCTGTTCGTTCCGATCGGCCTGTGGATCGGTTCGATCGCCATCTTTCTGCTTCTGAAGCCGCTGAGCGCGATCGGCCTGGCATCCACCGCCACGAGCGGTCGCATCCTGCTACGCGGGCTCTCGCGTGCAGGTGGGCTCGGCCTGGCACAGGCGGTGGCGCTGACCGGGCTTTTGCACATCTCGCTTGGCGTGTCGTGGGCGCTGCTTCCAGCGACGTTGGCCTTCTCGATGCTGCTCGCCCTGGTGTTCACCGCTGTGCACTATCTGCTGACAGCGGCATTCGGCCGGGTCGGCATCGTGCTGTCGATCGTGCTGCTTGCATTGCAGCTGACGGGCGTGCCAGGTCTGCTTCCGCTGCAGCTGGTCTCAGCACCGTTCCAGGCGATCAGCCCGTTCCTTCCCCTCACATACGCCATCGACGGAATGCAGGGGATCGTCTCGGGCGTCGGCGGGGCCGCGGTTGCGGTGCCGTCGCTCGTGTTGCTCGTGATCGCTGCCATCAGCGTTGCAGTTTCGTTCTGGATCGTGACGAGAAAGCGTGGAGCCAGATCATTCGGGTTCTCGCTCGCCAGGGGGAACGTGTAGTGCCCGCCACCTGGCTGATAACCTGAGCGCACCCGGATGCTCGTGAATCGTTCGGTTGGAGGCGCATCATTTCCACGCAAGAATCAGGTACACACAGCCCGAGTGCTGAGACGTTCGACCTGGTGATCGTCTCAAACAGATTGCCGGTCGACTACGTGTCTGGCGAGGGAGCGGACGCCGTGTGGCGATCGTCGCCAGGCGGACTGGTCGCAGCGCTCGAGCCGATCATGAAGGCGCAAGACGGCGTATGGATCGGCTGGGTCGGAATCGCAGATGCCGAGTTCGCCCCGTTCGAATCCGGCGGCATCGACATCGTTCCGATCTCGCTCAGCGCGCAGGACATCGAGTACTACTACGAAGGGTTCTCGAACGACACGCTGTGGCCGCTGTACCACGACGTGATCGCCCCGCCCAGCTATCACCGTGAGTGGTGGGATACCTACGTTGCGGTGAACAAGCGCTTCGCGGAAGCCGCGATCGCCTCAGCGGCAGAGGGCGCGGTGGTATGGGTGCATGACTACCAGCTTCAGCTGGTGCCGAAGATGATCCGAGATGCGCGTCCCGATCTGATCATCGGCTTCTTCAATCACATTCCGTTCCCGGCATATGGCATCTATTCGCAGCTTCCGTGGCGGCGGCAGATCGTCGAGGGGCTGCTGGGAGCAGATGTGATCGGATTCCAGCGGTTGGCAGACGCTGGCAACTTCGCGAGGGCGGCACGGCGCCTGAAGGGATACGACACCCGAGGGTCGATCATCGAAGTGCCGATCGAGGTGGACGACCCGAAGGCCGGGTCGCACAGGCACGTCACCAAAAACAGGCGGGGCAACCTGGTGCGCACGGTGCTTGCACGTCAGTTCCCGATCTCGATCGATTCGCAGATGTACCAGGAGATGGCGCAGCGGCCGGAAATCCAGGCGCGGGCGAAGGAAATCAGAGAAGAACTCGGCAATCCGACCACCGTCATGCTCGGCGTTGACAGACTCGACTACACGAAGGGGATCGGCCACCGGTTGAAAGCGTTCGGTGAGTTGCTGCGTGATGAGTCCATCTCGGTCGAAGACGTCACGCTCGTGCAGGTGGCAAGCCCCAGCCGCGAGCGTGTCGAGACCTATAAGCAGCTGCGCGATGAAGTGGAGCTCACGGTCGGGCGGATCAACGGCGACTACAGCACGATCAGCCATACCGCGATCAGCTATCTTCACCAGGGCTACCCGCGCGAAGAAATGGTCGCGCTATACCTGGCCGCAGACGTGATGCTGGTGACCGCGTTGCGAGACGGCATGAACCTGGTGGCAAAGGAGTATGTCGCGTCGCGTATCGACGAGGACGGCGTGCTCATCCTCAGCGAGTTCACCGGTGCGTCCGACGAGCTGCGCCAGGCCCTTTTGATCAACCCGCACGACATCGAGGGGGTGAAGGACGCAATGCTGCGTGCCATTGAGATGCCGAAGCGCGATCGCACTCGCCGCATGCGCGCACTGCGCAAACGCGTGCTCACCTACGATGTTCAGCGCTGGTCATCCGGCTTCCTGGAAGCACTGACCAGGAACGAGCACGCCGACTATCCTGACGAACAGCCGGCAGGCCACCGATCGCGAGAGCGTTAGGCATGGCTCAGTCAGCAACACCGCAAGCCCATGCCTTCGCAGCGGCCTTGGCTGCCATCGCGCACACGGACCGATTGCTCGTCGCGCTGGATTTCGACGGCACCGTCAGTGCCATCGTCGATCGTCCTGGCGCCGCTCGAGTGCTGCCGGAGGCGGTCGGGGCGATCGAGAAGCTCGAGGCTCTGCCGCGCACCTGGGTGGCGTACGTGTCTGGCCGTCCGCTTGATTCACTGGCTAGCGTGACGGAAGCAGACCCTGATGCGTTGCTGATCGGATCGCATGGTGCCGAGGTTCGGTTGGACGGCGGCACCGTCGAACTCAGCTTGAGCGACGATGAACGTAACAGGTTGGCCGAGCTCGATGCCGTTCTCACCGAACTCGTGAATGCGAACCCCGGGGCGATGCTCGAACGCAAACCGGTTGGGCTCGGTGTGCACAGCAGGTTGATGGATCAGCGCGGCGTTCCTGCCTTACACGCTGCTGCACGCTCGGCCGCGAAGCAGATCGGCGGGTTTCTCGAGCGAGGGGGCAAAGACATCCTCGAGTTCGCCGTTCGCGATGCGACGAAGGGCGACGGCGTCGACGTGCTGCGTTCACGGGTGGGCGCCACCGCCGTTCTCTACGCAGGTGACGATGTGACAGATGAAGACGCGTTCGCCAGGATGCGCGAAGGCGACCTGGGTGTGAAAGTGGGCGAGGGCGAGACCGCTGCTGGGTTCAGGGTGGCAGACCCCAAGGCCGTGGCAGTGATGCTCGGCCTGCTGGCCGGCGCTCGCGCGAATGCAGTAGGCAGCTGAGCACAACCGGGCGCGTTCAGACCGGTCTTCGAACGGTTCTAGACTCGATGCATGCCTGAGCTGGACAACACATCGCCGAACAACGCCCACATCGATATCAAACCGCGCAGCAGGACCGTCACCGACGGAATCGAGGCCACCACGAGCCGAGGCATGCTGCGAGCGGTCGGTATGGGGGACGCTGACTGGGACAAGCCCCAGATTGGCATTGCGAGCTCATGGAACGAGATCACCCCGTGCAACCTCAGTCTTGACCGGCTTGCCCAGGGTGCCAAGGAGGGCGTGCACGGCGGCGGGGGCTACCCGCTGCAGTTCGGCACGGTGTCTGTGTCAGATGGAATTTCGATGGGGCACGAGGGCATGCACTTCTCGCTCGTCTCGCGTGAGGTCATCGCAGACTCCGTCGAGACCGTCATGATGGCGGAGCGGCTTGACGGCTCCGTGCTGCTGGCAGGATGCGACAAGTCGATCCCAGGCATGCTGATGGCTGCTGCACGGCTTGGGCTGTCCTCCGTCTTCCTGTACGCCGGGTCCATCGCACCAGGATGGGTGAAGCTATCGGATGGCACGGAGAAGGACGTGACGATCATCGACTCCTTCGAGGCCGTCGGTGCGTGCAAGGCGGGAACGATGAGCCTTGACGACTTGAAGAAGATCGAATGCGCCATCGCGCCCGGCGAGGGAGCGTGTGGCGGAATGTACACAGCGAACACGATGGCATCCGTTGCCGAAGCGCTCGGGATGAGCCTGCCAGGGTCTGCAGCGCCGCCCGCCGCCGACCGCAGGCGCGACTACTTCGCCCACCGCAGCGGCGAGGCCGTCGTGAACATGCTTCGCCTCGGCATCACGACCAAAGACATCCTGACCAAAGACGCTTTCGAGAACGCGATCACGGTTGCGATGGCTCTCGGTGGCTCCACCAACGTCGTACTGCACCTGCTCGCGATCGCACGCGAAGCAGACGTCGATCTCACCCTCGACGACTTCAACCGCATCGGAGACAAGGTTCCGCACATCGGCGACCTCAAGCCGTTCGGCAAATACGTGATGAACGACGTCGACCGCCAGGGCGGCATCCCCGTCGTGATGAAGGCGCTCTTGGACGCAGGGCTCCTGCACGGCGATGCGTTGACCGTGACGGGCAAGACCGTTGCAGAGAACCTCGCAGAGTTGAACCCAGAGCCGCTCGACGGCGAGGTGCTTCGCACGCTCGACAACCCCATCCACGCGACAGGCGGCCTGACGATCCTGAAGGGATCATTCGCTCCAGAGGGCGCCGTCGTCAAGACGGCAGGCTTTGACGCAGACGTCTTCGAAGGCCCAGCGCGGGTCTTTGAACGCGAGCGCGCGGCAATGGACGCGCTCACCGATGGCTCGATCGGGAAGGGTGATGTCGTCATCATCAGATACGAAGGGCCGAAGGGCGGCCCAGGGATGCGCGAGATGCTCGCGATCACCGGCGCCATCAAGGGCGCAGGGCTCGGCAAGGATGTATTACTATTGACGGACGGTCGATTCTCAGGCGGCACAACCGGATTGTGTATCGGCCACATAGCACCCGAGGCAGTGGACGCTGGTCCCATTGCATTCGTGCGCGATGGTGATCTGATACGGGTCGATATCGCTGCTCGTTCCCTCGACATACTGGTCGACGAGTCCGAGCTGGCATCCCGCCGGGAAGGCTGGGAACCGCTTGAACCGCGCTATACCCGTGGCGTCCTCGCGAAGTACTCCAAGCTCGTGCATTCAGCAGCTGAAGGCGCGATCACCGGGTAACTGCGCTCATCATCCGTTTCGTACGAACTCCAAGGAATCATCCACTCATGCCTACGGAATCACGAACTGTGCCGACGGCCCCGCCAGGGACACCGACGGCCCCACCAGGAACCCCAGAGAATCTCACCGGCGCGCAGGCCGTCGTTCGCGCGCTTGAACTGCTTGGCATCACGGATGTCTTCGGCCTGCCAGGCGGCGCCGTGCTCGAGCTGTATGACCCGCTGATGGACACCAAGAAGATCAGGCACATCCTGGTTCGTCACGAGCAGGGTGCAGGCCACGCCGCGGAAGGCTATGCGTCATCGAGCGGCAAGCTCGGCGTCTGCATCGCGACAAGCGGGCCTGGCGCCACGAACCTGGTGACAGCGATCGCGGATGCCCACATGGACTCCGTGCCGATGCTGGCCATCACCGGTCAGGTGTTCTCGACGCTGATGGGAACTGACGCGTTCCAGGAGGCCGACATCGTCGGCATCACCATGCCTGTGACAAAGCACTCCTTCCTCGTGAAGCGGGCAGAAGACATCCCATCGACGATCGCGTCGGCGTATTTGATCGCAACAACCGGCCGGCCAGGCCCCGTGCTCGTCGACATCACAAAGGATGCGCAGCAGCAGCGCGCACCGTTCATCTGGCCGCCGAAGATCGATCTGCCTGGCTACCGCCCGGTGACTAAGGCGCACGGCAAGCAGATCCACGCGGCAGCTGCGCTGTTGATGGAATCCAAGAAGCCGGTGCTCTACGTCGGCGGTGGCGTGATCCGTTCTGGCGCATCCGCCGAGTTGCTTGAGCTTGCCGAGGCCACAGGGGCCCCAGTCGTAACGACGCTGATGGCGCGCGGCGCGTTCCCAGACTCGCACGATCAGCACCTCGGGATGCCGGGCATGCACGGCGCGGTTCCGGCCGTGCTGGCGCTTCAGGAGTCCGATCTGATCATCTCGTTGGGTGCACGCTTCGACGATCGCGTCACGGGCAAGGCTTCGCTGTTCGCCCAACACGCAAAGGTGGTGCACGTTGACGTCGACCCTGCTGAGATCTCCAAGATCCGCACGGCAGACGTTCCAATCGTCGGCGATGCCAAGGAAGTCATCGTCGACCTCACGTCGGCTTTCCGCGACGCGGCAGGTGCTGCCGAACCGGAGGGAAAGCCAGACTTGGGGGAGTGGTGGACCTACCTGAACGGGCTTCGTGAGGAGTTCCCACTCGGGTATTCGCCGACGACCGACGGGCTGCTTGCGCCGCAGTACGTCATCGAACGGATCGGTGCACTGACCGGACCAGAGGGAATCTACGCCGCAGGCGTCGGCCAGCACCAAATGTGGGCAGCGCAGTTCATCAAGTACGAACGGCCGAACGCGTGGCTGAACTCGGGCGGAGCAGGAACCATGGGATACTCCGTGCCCGCCGCCATGGGTGCAAAGGTGGCGCAGCCCGACCGTGTCGTGTGGTCGATCGACGGCGACGGATGCTTCCAGATGACGAACCAGGAGCTCGCCACCTGCACCATCAACAACATCCCGATCAAGGTGGCGATCATCAACAACTCGTCGCTTGGCATGATCAGGCAGTGGCAGACCCTGTTCTATGAGAGCCGCTACTCCAACAGCGATCTCAACACGGGGCACGATTCCGTGCGCATCCCCGACTTCGTCAAGATGGCGGAGGCATACGGTGCTCTCGGCATCCGCGTGACAAAGGAAGACGAGGTCGATGCCGCAATCAAGCTCGCGCTCGAAACCAACGACAGGCCGGTTGTCATCGACTTCGTCGTCAGCCGGGATGCGATGGTCTGGCCGATGGTGCCGCAGGGCGTGAGCAACAGCTACGTGCAGTATGCAAAAGACCACAGCCCGCAGTTCGAGGAGGAGTAGGCCATGAGTACCCATGTTCTTTCGCTCCTCGTCGAGGACAAACCCGGTCTGCTCACCCGTGTTGCCGGCCTGTTCGCCCGCCGCGGCTTCAACATCGAATCGCTTGCCGTCGGCTCGAGCGAAGTCGAAGGACTTTCGCGCATCACGGTTGTCGTTGACGTCGAGGCATTGCCGCTCGAGCAGGTCACCAAGCAGCTCAACAAGCTCATCAACGTGATCAAGATCGTCGAGCTCGATCCAGACCAATCCGTGCAGCGCGAGCATCTGCTGATCAAGGTGCGGGTCGACAACCAGACCCGCTCGCAGGTGCTCGAGGCGGTGAACCTGTTCCGTGCTCGCGTCGTCGACGTGGTGACGGACGCCCTGGTGATCGAGGTCACCGGGGACAGCGGGAAGACTCAAGCGTTCCTGCGCGTGCTTGAGCCATATGGAATCAAGGAACTTGCCCAGTCAGGGCTGCTCGCGATCGGACGCGGTTCGAAGTCCATCACAGAACGCGTTTTCAAGAACTAGTACTTCGGTCGCTGAGCCTGTCGAAGCGGCCCCGAAGAACCACCGAACGCCGTGTCCCTTCGACAAGCTCAGGGACCGCACCAAACAAGGAGACGAAACACATTGGCTGAGATCTACTACGACAACGACGCCGACCTGTCCATCATCCAGGCCAAGAAGGTCGCAGTGATCGGGTACGGTTCGCAGGGTCACGCACACGCGCAGAACCTGCGCGACTCGGGAGTCGAGGTCGTTGTCGGCCTCAAGGAAGGCTCCAAGTCGAAGCAGAAGGCTGAAGAGGCCGGCTTCCGCGTTGAAGTTCCTTCCGAGGCCGCGAAGTGGGCAGACGTCATCGTCATCCTCGCGCCCGATCAGGTGCAGCGCCACCTGTACGCAGACGACATTCAGCCGAACCTTTCCGAAGGCAACGCCCTCGTGTTCGGCCACGGATTCAACATCCGTTTCGAATACATTCAGGCGCCGGATGGCGTCGACGTGATCATGGTTGCGCCGAAGGGCCCAGGGCACACGGTGCGCCGCGAGTACGAAGCGGGCCGTGGAGTGCCCGTCGCCGTCGCAGTGGAAAAGGATGCAAGCGGCCAGGCCTGGCCGCTCGTGCTCAGCTACGCGAAGGGCATCGGCGGTCTGCGCGCAGGCGGCATCAAGACCACATTCACCGAGGAGACCGAGACCGACCTGTTCGGCGAGCAGTCAGTGCTGTGCGGTGGGGTTTCCCAGCTGATCCAGTACGGCTTCGAAACACTCACCGAGGCCGGTTACCAGCCGGAGATCGCGTATTTCGAGGTGCTGCACGAGATGAAGCTCATCGTCGACCTGATCTGGGAGGGCGGAATCGCCAAGCAGCGTTGGAGCGTTTCTGACACGGCCGAGTACGGCGATTACGTCTCGGGCCCTCGTGTGATCGACCCGCACGTGAAGGAGAACATGCAGGCCGTTCTGAAAGACATTCAAGACGGCACCTTCGCCAAGCGTTTCATCGCCGACCAGGATGCTGGAGCTCCCGAGTTCCTTGCGCTGCGCAAGAAGGGCGAGCAGCACCCGATCGAGGCAACCGGCCGCGAGCTGCGCAAGCTGTTCGCCTGGAACTCCTCGAACGACGACGACTACGTCGACGGCGAGGTCGCTCGCTGATCCACGCTCGGATCGACCGCGGGCCTCGCATCATTCGTGGTGCGAGGCTCGTGGGCGTTGTTGCAGGCTGTGCCGTGACTCTTGCGGTGCTGAGCGGATGCGGAACGCTGCCTCCCGGGATCGTCGAACTGCCGGGAACAACCGACCACAGCGCATCGGGGCCGAACGCATCCAACAGTCCTCAGCCACCGGCATCCCGGTCCCCGATTCTGTTGGCATACGGGCGCTTCGACGCAGCTGGGACCAGCGGAAGCGTTCGACTCGTGCTGAAGCCGGACGGAAGCCACGTGGTCGCCCTGAATGATTTCAGTACGGCGGCAACTGGCGACCTCAGCGTCGTCGTGACCGATACGGCCGGCCCAGCATCCGCGCCGCCAGACGGCGTGCACACCGTGTCGATCGGCACGCTGAAATCGTCATCGGGCGATCAAAGCTATGACCTGCCTGCCGGGCTGAATGTCGACAGCATCAAGCGGGTCGTGATCTGGGATGCGTCAACCGCGTCGGCGAATGCGGCGGCAACGCTCGTGCAACGCGGGTGAGCTGTCACGACGAGTCATGAAGTTCATCGGGCGCCGCGACACCCAGTAAAGTGTGAGGCACCGAGCCCCGTTGCAAGTCAAAGGAATTACTTTTCGTGTCAAAACCGGTCGTACTCATCGCCGAAGAACTCTCTCCTGCCACCGTCGAAGCGCTCGGCCCCGATTTCGAGATCAGGAACGTCGACGGAACCGACCGTGCAGCATTGCTCGGCGCACTCACCGACGCTGAGGCGATCCTCGTGCGCAGCGCGACCAAGGTCGACCACGAGGCGATCGCGGCCGCCCCGCGCCTGCGCGTGATCGCCCGCGCGGGCGTCGGACTGGACAACGTCGACATCAAAGCAGCGACAACGGCGGGCGTAATGGTTGTGAACGCGCCGACATCGAACATCATCTCGGCGGCCGAGCTGACCATCGGTCACATTCTGAGCCTCGCGCGGCACATTCCGGCTGGGCACGCCTCGCTCGCAGAAGGCCAGTGGAAGCGGTCCAAATACACGGGCGTCGAACTCTACGAGAAGACGATCGGCATTATCGGACTCGGACGCATCGGCGCGCTGATCACGGCACGCATGCAGTCGTTCGGAACGAATGTCGTCGCATACGACCCGTACGTGACGAGCGCTCGAGCGCAGCAGCTCGGTGTGCAACTTGTCAGTCTCGAAGAGCTGCTCGCCGAATCGGACTTCGTCACAATCCACATGCCGAAGACGCCGGAGACCGTCGGAATGATCAGCGACGACCAGTTCGCGCTGATGAAGAACACCGCGTTCATTGTGAACGTCGCCCGCGGCGGCCTGATCGACGAGGATGCGCTCTACCGGGCGCTGACCACGAACACCATCGCGGGTGCCGGGCTCGACGTGTTCGTCAGTGAGCCACCGCAGGATTCTCCGCTGCTCGCGCTCGAGAACGTCGTTGTCACACCGCACCTCGGTGCGTCAACGGATGAAGCTCAGGAGAAGGCCGGCGTGTCAGTTGCGCGGTCGGTGCGTCTCGCGCTGTCGGGCGAGCTCGTGCCGGATGCCGTGAACGTCGCCGGTGGGGTCATCGACCCGTACGTGCGCCCAGGCATTCCACTTCTTGAGGCCGTCGGCCAGATCTTTGCAGGCCTTGCGCTCAGTCCGATCACCAGCGTGGATGTCGAGGTGCGAGGTGAACTGGCGGACTATGACGTCAGCGTGCTCAAGCTGGCCGCGCTGAAGGGCATCTTCTCGAACGTTGTGAGCGAGACGGTGTCATACGTTAACGCACCGCTCTTGGCCGAACAGCGCGGGATCGAGGTGCGGTTGATCACAGATTCCGTCAGCGAGGAGTACCGCAACGTGCTTACGCTTCGCGGCGCGCTGAGCGATGGATCGCAGATCTCGGTCTCTGGAACGCTCACGGGCACGAAGCAGATCGCGAAGATCGTCGGCATCAACGGGTACGACATCGAAGTTCCGATCGCCGAGCACCTGATCGTTATGGCATACGACGACCGGCCGGGGATCGTTGCGATCTACGGTCAGGAATTCGGTGACGCCGGCATCAACATCGCAGGCATGCAGATTGCGAGGACGGCGGCAGGCGGCAAGGCGCTCAGCGTGCTGACGGTCGACTCGCCCGTTCC
Organism: Microbacteriaceae bacterium; assembly: GCA_035565115.1. Taxonomy (GTDB): domain Bacteria; phylum Actinomycetota; class Actinomycetes; order Actinomycetales; family Microbacteriaceae; genus Rathayibacter_A. The sequence goes on from DATMTC010000234.1 coordinate 10,713, forward strand.
CGCCGGGGTTCTCGAGTCGGTGCGCACCGCGATTTCGGCCGACTTGATGCAGGCCATCGACATCGTGCAGTAGTGGCCGCGCTCAGCGCCCACTACTCAGTACGGCTGGTCGTCCCTTCGCTCGGTTTCGGTGATCTGACCGCCGTTCCTCGGGTCGACCCCTGAACGATTGATCACGACCGACCGGCGTTTGCGCACGATCAGCACGATCCCGATGATGACGACCACCACCCCGGCGCCCATCAGGATCCAGCCAACGAGATGAAGGTCGATCCAGCTGACGGTGACGTTCAATGCGAACGTCAGTATCGCACCGATGACGATCAAGAAGATTCCGAATCCTAGACTCATAGCAACCCTGCTTTCGATCGATTCGAACACCTTCACCCTAGCGCCGACGCAGATAGTGTTGGGGTATCTGTCGCTTTCAACGGGTAATCAAGGAGTCGCATGCCGCGTTCGGCCAAACTCGCCGTCATTCCAGGAGACGGGATCGGTCCTGAAGTCATTACAGAGGCTGTCAAGGTTCTCGATGCTGTGACGCAATCAGACGATGTCGTTTTCGACAAGACCGAATTCAAATTGGGCGCGACCCGCTTTCTCGAGACGGGCGACGTGCTCACAGACGACGATCTGGCATCCATCGCAGGTCACGATGCGATTCTGCTCGGCGCGGTCGGTGGCAAGCCGGGCGACCCGCGCTTGGCGAACGCGAACATCGAGCGCGGCCTGCTGCTCAAGCTGCGGTTCAGCCTCGACCATTACGTGAATCTGCGCCCGACGACGATCTTCCCCGGGGTGACCAGTCCGCTTGCCGATCCTGGCCAGGTGGATTTCGTGGTCGTTCGCGAGGGCACTGAGGGGCCGTACGTTGGCAACGGTGGCGCTATCCGTGTCGGCTCGCCGCAGGAGGTCGCGAACGAGGTCTCGGTGAACACGGCATTCGGAGTGGAACGGGTTGTTAGGTTCGCGTTCGCCCAGGCGGCCGCGCGCAGGCAGAAGCTCACCCTGGTGCACAAGACGAACGTGCTGACCTTCGCAGGCGGACTGTGGAAGCGCATAACGGACGCCGTTGCGTCCGAGTATCCGGAGATCGAGGTCGACTACCTGCACGTGGATGCCGCCACGATCTTTCTGGTCACGGATCCTGCTAGATTTGACGTGATCGTCACGGACAACCTCTTCGGCGACATTCTCACCGATCTCGCGGCCGCAATCAGCGGGGGCATCGGACTGGCGGCCTCGGGCAACATCAATCCGGACGGCACTTTCCCCAGCATGTTCGAGCCGGTTCACGGATCCGCTCCAGACATCGCGGGCCAGCAGAAGGCCGATCCGACGGCGGCGATCCTCTCTGTTGCACTCCTGCTCAGCCATCTCGGGCTGACGGATGCTGCACGGCGGGTCAACGAAGCGGTGGTCGGCGATCTTGCTGGCAGGGCCAGTGAGCACCCAGACTCCACATCGCGTGCGACGGCGCAGATCGGCGACGCGATTGTGGCACGGCTAAACTTTTCGTAAGAAGGACCTGACATGAGCACATCCACTGCAACATTCCCCCTCACCTTCTCGCTGACGCCATCGGCGGCGGCGCGAGCGGAGGCCGAGCGCGAAGCGATCCTGGCCAATCCGGGATTCGGCCAGCATTTCACCGACCACATGGTCGCGATCGACTGGACGGAGCAAACCGGGTGGGAGAATGCGCGCGTCGTGCCATACGGCCCGCTGCAGATGGACCCTTCGTCGGCTGTGCTGCATTACGCGCAGGAGATCTTCGAGGGGTTGAAGGCATACCGCCATGCCGACGGGACGATCTGGACGTTTCGCCCGGAGAAGAACGCGCTGCGCATGCAGCATTCGGCGCAGCGTCTTGCCCTTCCTCAGCTTGCAGAAGAGGACTTCATCGAGTCGCTGAAGCAGCTGGTCGCGGTTGACGCAAAGTGGGTGCCAGCCGAGCCGGAGACGAGCCTGTATCTGCGGCCGTTCATGATCGCAAATGAGAACTTTCTCGGGGTGCGTCCCGCGCAAAGGGCCGCATATTACGTGATCGCGAGCCCGGCCGGATCTTATTTTGCGAACGGCGTTGCACCGGTTGCCATTTGGCTGTCGACCGAGTTCTCGCGCGCGGGTCGTGGAGGCACCGGTTCTGCCAAGTGCGGTGGAAACTATGCGGCGTCGCTGCTTCCCCAGGCCGAGGCGTACGAGCACGGATGTGCCCAGGTGCTGTTCCTTGACGGTGAGACGGGCACGCATATCGACGAGCTCGGCGGCATGAACATCGTCTTCGTCAAGAAAGACGGCACACTGGTGACACCGAGGCTGAGCGGTACGATCCTCGACGGCGTCACCAGGGACAGCCTGTTGCAGTTGGCGCGCGATCGCGGTCACGCGGTTGAGGAGCGCGACGTGACCGTCGACGAGTGGCGCGAAGGCGTGGCATCCGGAGAAATTGCAGAGGTCTTCGCCTGCGGCACGGCAGCGGTGGTGACCCCGATCGCGCAGTTGAAGGCGGAGGACTTCACCATCGGCGATGCGGATGCTCCCGCAGGTGAACTTGCCATGTCGTTGCGCCAGGAGCTCACCGACATCCAGTACGGACGCATCCCGGATCGCCACGGCTGGCTGACCCGCCTGGATTCGTGAGCACTGGATCCGTGAGCGGCCAGCTGACGATTCGTGTGTTCGAGCAGGCCGACGAGACCGCCGTCGTTGCGCTGTGGAGAATCTGCGGACTGGTGCGCGACTGGAACGATCCGCACAAAGACATCCAGCGCAAGCTGACGACGCAGCCTGAGCTGTTTCTGGTCGGCGAGGTTTCAGGTCGGGTCGTCGCCAGCGTGATGGCTGGTTATGACGGGCACAGGGGCTGGGTGAACTATCTCGCTGTCGAACCAGACACACGCGGTTTCGGTTACGCACGCACGCTGATGGCCGAGGTGGAAAGGATGCTCACCGAGCGCGGATGTCCGAAGCTGAGCCTGCAGATCCGCGGCACGAATGAGCGGGTGGTGGCGTTCTATCAGCGGCTTGGTTATGCGGTCGATCCGGTGATCAGCATGGGCAAGCGTCTCATCCCAGATGTGCCAGCTAGGCTCTAACCTGTGAAGATTGCGCGCTATAGCTTCAATGGAACCCTGTCGTACGGAATCCTCGACGATGACGAGCTGGTCGTGCTGACCGGGGACCCGATGTTCTCGGGCTTCGATACGACGGGGGAGCGGGTGCCGCTGAGCGCTGCGACGCTGTTGGCGCCAGTGATTCCCCGCTCGAAAGTCGTCGCGGTCGGCAAGAACTACCGAGATCACGCGGCAGAGATGGGTGGCGAGGCGCCTGAGGCGCCGCTGTTGTTCCTGAAGCCGAACACCGCTGTCGTCGGCCCGCACGACGCGATCGTGCTGCCACCGCAGTCGAAGCAGGTTGAGCATGAGGGTGAACTCGCGATCGTCATCGGTCGGATCGCGAAGAATGTGGCAGCGGCCGACTACGCCGATTATGTCTTCGGATACACGGCGGCCAACGATGTGACCGCGCGTGACCTGCAGAGGGCCGACGGCCAGTGGGCACGTGCGAAGGGCTTCGACACGTTCTGCCCGCTCGGCCCGGTGATCGAGACCGAATTCGATGCGGCATCCGCAACGCTGCGCACGAGCGTCAACGGCGAACTGCGTCAGGATGGCCGCATCTCTGACATGGTCCACGACGCAGGCGCCATCATCGAATACGCCTCGAGCGTGTGGACGCTGCTGCCGGGGGACGTGATCCTGACCGGAACTCCAGCGGGCATCGGACCGCTCGTCGACGGTGACACCGTCACCGTGGAAATCAGCGGAATCGGCACCCTGAGCAACCCGGTGCGCGTCCGGGCGGCTTAGCGCAGCGCCCGCAGCACGGCCTCGACGTCGTCTTCGTCATTCCAGAGGTGGAATGCAACGCGGGCACGGCCAGCGCGTCCTGATGCGACAAGCCCGGCGTCTGTGAGCCGTGCAAGCTGCTCGCCATCAGCGTCTGGCCAGGTCACGATCGCCTGACCGCGCTGCTCGATGCCGAGGCCATCACACAGTGCGTCGCCGAGCCCGCCGTCGTATGCAGCGATGACGGCAGGATCGACGTCCGCGAACAGCTCCAGCGCCGGTTCGGCTCCGATCCATGCCTGCCACGCTGGCGAAACATCGAACGCTCTGGCGGTGGCGGCCAGGCGCATCTGCGGGCCGTAACAGGACTGCCACGGGTCGTCTCCGGCATACCAGCCGGCCTGTGCAGGGCGCAGCTGGTGTGCGAACGCCGGCGAGACCGTGAGGAATGCGACGCCGCGCGGTGAGCACAGCCACTTGTATGCGTGACCGATCGTGACGTCGAAGCGCTCGGCGAGCACCGGCATCCACCCAGCCGCTTGCGTCACATCGCACAGTGTGAACGCACCGGATCGCCGCGCCGCTTCGACGATGGCATCGGCGTCGGCAATGCGCCCGGTTGCCGACTGCACGAGCGAGAATGCGACGAGCCAGGTGTTCTCATCGATGCTGTCAGCCAGCGCCTCCAGAGGAACGTGACGCACGCTGATGCCGCGATGCTCGTGCTGCATGAACGGGAACACGATCGACGAGAAATCGCCGTCGACGCAGATGACCTCAGCCCCATCCGGCACTGATGCTGCAACCATCCCCGCCATGACCGAGGTTTGGGAACCGATTGCGACGCTGTCGATGTCGACGCCGACCAGTCGTGCGTAGTGTGAGCGGCCTGCTGCAACCGCTCGCTCATAGTCGACCGGGCCGCGATGACCGGTGTGCCAGGCGTCGAGGTCTGTGCGCAGCGCTTCGACGGTTTTGATGGTTGGGAGGCCGAGAGTGCATGCCGCAAGGTAGCCGCGATCGGGGGCGAACTGCGCGCGCGCCTCTGCGAGGGTGGCGATGCCCTGTGACGTGGTCGCCTGTGTCGTAGTCATCTGTGGCGCGGTTGCCTGTGGCGTGGTTGCCTGTGTCGTGGTTGCTGTCACCATGCAATAAGGGTCGCCGAGTAAAACTCATTCGACAAGAACATCTTTACGATCGAATGAATAACTGCAGGTTATGATTCGTTCTATGACACTCGTTCCGTCACCTGGCGCGCAGCTGGAGCTCGATTTGCACACCATGCGCATCGTCCGTGCTATCGCGGAGGGTGGGTCGATCACCGCTGCCGCGGCCATGCTCGGATTCAGCCAGCCGGCCATCAGTCAGCATCTCAAGCGCGCCGAGCAGCGAATCGGTATGCCGATCGTCACGAAAGCGGGACGCGGTGTGCGGCTGACAGAGGCAGGTCGGGTGCTTGCTCGGCATGCAGGAACGATCACGACGACCCTGGATGCTGCTGCAGGAGAGTTGGCCGAACTGTCCGGTCTTCGTGCCGGCCGCGTGCGCGTTGCTGCGTTCCCGTCGGCGTCGCCTACCCTGGTTCCACGGTTGCTTGGAACGCTCGCGCGTGTGCATCCAGGCATTGGCATCAGCTATCTTGAGGCCGAGCCACCTGAGGCGGTCGAGGCGGTGCGAGAGCAACGGGCCGACCTTGCGATCACGTTCAGCTACCCGGGCGATCGCATCGATCCGCACAAAGAGAGTGCGCGCGGGCTCGTTGTCGCCCCACTGTGGCGCGACGAGATGATGCTCGCGCTACCTGATGACCATCCTGCGGCATCATCACGCAGCGTGGAGTTGGAGAAGCTGGCAGGTGACCGTTGGATTGCAGGATGCATCCGCTGCCGAGGTCACCTGCTGCAGCTCGCTGACCAGGCGGGTTTCGAGCCTTCGATCGCATATGAGACCGACAACTTCGTTGCAGTGCTCGGAATGGTGGCTGCTGGGCTTGGTGTCGCCCTGATTCCCTCGCTGGCGATCGACGCGGCAACCGTGCCTGCCGGGGTGAGCATTCGGCCCACCAGCAACCGCGACGCTCGCACCATCCATCTCGTCGGCGCCGCTGGCAGCGATCTGGTGCCCGCGATTGCGGCGACCGCCCAGGCGATCGTCGAATTGGATACGTCGACGTGGCGGCTCGTGCCCGCGACTGACATGGCAATACGATAACCAGGTGGATGCATCGGTGACGGCGGGCTGGGACAGCTTCTTCGTGGCGATGGCCGGTGCTGCAGCGGCTCTTGCCGGTTTGATCATCGTCGCGATGACGGTGACGATCAAGGACATTCTGGCGTCGAAGTCGCTTCCATCTCGCGCCGGTGCAACGATTGCGTCTCTGGTGCTCGTTGTTGTGATCTCTGGCCTCGCACTGATGCCAGTGCAGCCGCCCGCTGTGCTTGGTACAGAGCTGATTTGCGTGACGGCAGCTGTGTTGGTGATCGAGATCGTCTCCGCGGTGCGCATCACTCAAGAGCGTCCGGCGCGGCCAGTGCTGGAGAACGCTTACAAGATCATTCTCGGCATCGGGCAGTTGGTCCCGATTCTCATCGGAGCGATTCTGATCGCATCAGGCAATGCGACAGGCGTGTTCTGGGTCGCTGGAGGCATCCTGCTGACCATCGCGTTCGCGATGATGAACGCGTGGGTGCTGCTCGTCGAGGTGCAGCGCTAGCAGGCAGCACAGCGACGCGTAGGCGCGGCGACGCGTAGGCTCGGCGGCACGTAGACACTAGAACGGCGGCGGATCGGATTCGCGTTCGAATCCGGTTGGCATCCGCCACAGCGACCGACCTTCCGCGGTTCGCGTCACGGTGACTTTCGTTTTGTGTCTGACCGTGTGGTGGCCGCGACTGAGCGGTGTGAGATCGTCAACGTTGGTGAGGCCGCCTCTGCTCCACTCGATGCCGTGGTCGATGTCCGATAGGTCAATTTTGGCCGAGCAGGTTGGGCAGTCGCACTCCGGATTGTGGCGCCGAATCCATTCCCGTTGCACCTTAGTTGGCCGGTATGCCTTGCGATCCATGTTCAGGTCAGCACCATTGATCGGATCGGTGAACACCCGGCGAAATGACGTCGCATCGGCGATCAAATGCCTGGCCGTTGCATCGTCGATCGGTCCGTATCCTTCCAGAACGGAACGGTCGTCGTGTGCTGCCGCCAGCAGGTCCGGATTGTCCAAAAGTATCGTCACCGGGCAGCTCAGGTGCACGCGGGCCTTCACCTCATACGCGGTGCCTCGGCCGGTCAGCAGGTCACTTGCAGCATCCGCACGCAATTGGGCGAGCGTGCGTGTCTCGCCAGGCACCTTGCTCTGTCGAAGTGCTGCAGCGTTTATGCGCGCGTCGATCTTCATCACCGAAGCGGCATCCGTGTATAGCGACCACCACGCCATTGCGTCATCAGCTGGTTCGACCTCCACATGCCGGTCACGCCTGGCGTCTTGGTGTCGCTCCACCGGATCTTTCGGGTGGGTGCGTTCACGCGCGGCCCGCGCTGCCCTGCGAAACTGGGCTGGCGTCAGCCGGCCGGCCTTGTCTGCGAGTGCATCGTCGAGCTCTTCGAAGGCGCGCGGGTCATCGTGCGGCAGGCTCCACGCAACACTGGCGGCTTCTCGGGCATTGCGATAGCTGGCGGCTTCTCGGGCATTGCGATAGCTGGCGGCTCCAGTGCTGAAGGCGGCCCACAGCTTGGGGAGGCGCTCGATCAGCGTTTCCGCTTCGTGCAGCTGGCCCCAGATAGTGCTTTCTGACACTGACAGCCTCAGCGCCAGCTCCATGACGACCGCGCGGGCGGCCAGCCGTACCGCCTCAACGCGTGGGCTTGACCCTTCACTCACGTAGACGCCCGGGTTGCGGCGCGTTGTCACAATGGCCTCGCGAATCGCTGCCAGCTGCGCCGCCTGTGAGATGGCCGCCGAGCGGGCGAACACATCCGTCGAATCCAACAGGGCGGTCACGAGCCGCAGTGGTCCGTCGTTATCGCAATTGCCAACGCCGCCCGCCTGGTCGGGAGGATCGGTTGGGGAGTCGCTCATATTCTCAGTATAGAACATGTATTCGAATCAAGCAAGTACCGAGATTCAAAAAGACCGAAGATAACCTTCACGGCCGGGCCGAAGTCACTCCGAACGCTCACTAGAATGATTGCCATATGTCTGAGCCAGTATCGCATCCGTTTTCCACCGCAACAGGAGCGGATGTTCGCGTTCGCTTCTGCCCATCGCCGACCGGAACGCCGCACGTCGGCCTGATCCGAACAGCGCTCTTCAATTGGGCGTACGCCAGGCACACGGGTGGCAAGCTCGTCTTCCGAATCGAAGACACGGATGCAGCGCGAGACAGCGAGGAGAGCTACGGTCAGATCATCGAAGCCCTGACCTGGCTGAACCTCGACTGGGACGAGGGCGAGGGCGTCGGCGGGCCCAACGGCCCGTACCGCCAGTCGCAGCGCTACGACATCTACCGCGACGTGATCGCGAAGCTCACGGCAAGCGGTCACGTCTACGAGAGTTTCTCGAACGCGGAAGAGATCGACGCACGCAATGAGGCGGCCGGACGCCCTAAGCAGTTTGGCTACGACAATTACGACCGCGAGTTGACCGACGACCAGAAGGCCGCGTTCCGCGCCGAGGGCCGCCAGCCAGCGCTGCGCTTGCGGGTGCCTGACGCCGACCTGAGCTTTGACGACCTTGTGCGTGGCGAGATCACGTTCCCTGCCGGCTCGTTCAGCGACTTTGTCGTTGTGCGTCCGAACGGGCATCCGCTCTACCCGTTCGTGAACCCGGTTGACGACGCGATCATGGGCATCACGCACGTGCTGCGCGGCGAGGATCTTCTCCCGTCCACCCCGCGCCAGATCGCCCTCTATCATGCGCTGATCGATATCGGCATCACCACATTCGTGCCGCGCTTCGGCCACCTGCCATACGTGATGGGCGACGGGAACAAGAAGCTCTCGAAGCGCGATCCGTCTTCCAATCTGTTCCACCACAGGGAGCGCGGCTTCATTCCTGAGGGGCTGGACAACTACCTTGCGCTGCTCGGATGGGGGCTGGCCGCCGACCGAGACGTCTTCAGCCTGGACGAGATGGTTGGCGCATTCGACATCGTCGACGTCAATCCCAACCCGGCGCGCTTCGACCTGAAGAAGGCCGAATCGATCAACGGCGATCACATCCGACTGCTGGAACCGGCTGATTTCGCGCGCAGGCTCGTGCCATATCTAGCCGGCGCGGGAATCGTCGCAGAACCACTGACTGACGCGCAGGAGCAGGTGCTTGCCAAGGCCGCACCGCTCGTGCAAGAGCGGATGCAGCTGCTCGGCGATGCGCCCGGCCTGCTTGGCTTCTTGTTCACGGATGCCGCCTCGTTCAGTTATGAAGACGACGCGCTGGCGACGCTGCCAGACAACGCGGCAGAGGTGCTTGAAGAATCTCTCGCGCCGCTGGAGGCACTGGGTGACGGGGCGTGGACGCACGAGACCATTGAGACCGCTCTTCGTGCCGCGCTGATCGACGGTCTTGGCCTCAAGCCGCGGATCGCGTTCGGTCCGTTGCGCGTGGCGGTCTCCGGGCGTCGCGTTTCGCCTCCGCTGTTCGAGTCCCTGGAGATTCTCGGCCGCGACGAGACGCTCGCGCGGGTGCGACGGCTGGCGGCGCAGGTCGCGTAGATGGACGTGGCGTAGATGAGCGAGGCGTCAATGAACACAGTGCACGACGTGATCGTCGTCGGCGCCGGCCCAGCCGGATTGTCAGCTGCGCTCAACCTCGTGCGTGCAAGGCGCACAACGCTTGTGTTCGACAGCAACCGGCCGCGCAACGCCGCGACGCTGCACGCGCACGGGTATCTCACCAGGGATGGCATCTCGCCGCTCGAGTTGCGCAAGATCGGGCGCGCCGAGGTCGAAAGCTATCCGAACGCCGAGGTCGCACTTGCCCGCGTCGGGTCGATCGAGCAGCACGACGGCGGATTCGTGGTGTCGGCGGTCGGTCTGCGGGGCGCAGCCGACAGGGTCGAGCGGACGCGGACGGTGCTGATCGCGACCGGGCTGGCCGAGACGATGCCGGCCATTCCGAGCATCCGGGCCTATTACGGAACGCATTTGCACAGTTGCCTCGAGTGCGACGGATACGAGAAGGCCGACGAGGCGCTCGCGCTGATTGGCGAGACGCCCGATCTTGCGCGCCGTGCGCACGAGCTCAGCCAGTGGTCCCGCGATCTGATCGTGTTCACCAACGGGGCTGAGACCATCACGGAGGGCGAAGAGCGTGCGCTTGCCGCCATCGGCATCCGGGTGGAGCGCCGCGTGATCGACGACATCGTGGGGGAGCGAGCCACGATGAGCGGAATTCGGTTGGCAGATGGCGAGGTGATCGCCCGCACGTCTGGGTTCGTGCGCCCTGTGTGGACACCGACGCTCGACTACGTGCAGGGTCTCGGACTCGAGCAGGATGCGGCTGGCCTGGTCGTTGTGGATGCGCGCGGCCGCACCTCGGTGCCTGGCGTGTACGCGGCCGGCGATTCGACCGCACCCGGCCCGCAGCAGCTCATCGTCGCCGCCGGTGAGGGAGCGACGACGGCCGCCGCCATCAACCGCGACCTGCTCGGGCCGCTGGAGATCGGCTGAGCGGTGCTCTAGTGCGGGCGGCGGATCACGCGCACCGTTCCTGCAGACGTGTTCCCGCAGAAGAAGTTATCGGCGCCGTCTGATTCGAGTCCTGAGATGCCGGCCCCCGGCGGCATCCGCACGCTTTCGAGCACCTCACTGGTTGCCGGATCGACCCGGCGTAACTCGCTCTCTTCGTCTTGCCAGGTTGCATGCCACAGGTCACCGTCTGCCCAGGTGACGCCCGTGACGAAGCGATCGGACTCGATGGTGCGCAGCGTCGCTCCTGTCTCTGGGTCGATCTGGTGGATCTTGCCGTCTGAGTGCTGTCCCATCCAGAGCGTTCCTTCCGCCCAGGTGAGCCCGGAGCCGTCTGCCGGAACCGAAATCGTCGACAGGACGTCTCCGGTTGATGGATCGAGTTTGAAGATGCGGTCCTCGTCGAGTTGGTAGAGGTGCGAGCCATCGAATGCCGTTCCCGCGTGCGCTGCCATGTCGACGGTGCTGAGGATGTCACCGGTTTCTGCGTCGAACGCGTTGACGGCTGTTCCGGATGCAAACCAGACGCGCTGGCCGTCGGTTGTGACGCCTGCGACATTCTCGACGCCGTCGAACGGGCCGTACTCTCGGATGATCTCTGCCGTTGTCTGAATCATGTTTGCAGCCTAATCAGGGCGCGATCGGGGAGGGGAGTAACAAGGTCGTCGTGAATCCTGGCACAGGTGGCGTGATCCATCTGCGCGAGCGGCCGTGGCCGAACGACTGCACACGTCCTGCCGCCGCGAGTGAGTCGAGCGCGCGTTGAACGGTGCGCTGGCTCGTGGACAACGCGAGTGCCAATGCGGAGCTCGACCATGATTGCCCGTCGGCGAGCAGGGCGAGGAGCGCTGCATGGTTGTCTTCGACGGGTGGTGCGAGAACCGCGACGTCCGTGGAGCCGCGTGCTCCGGCCGGTGCCGTGAATGTGAAGCCGCGGTGCGTTGCCTTCACGCCGATCAGCGGCCTCAACTCTTTTCGAAGCCGGCCGATCTCAACGCGCAGCCGTGCGCGGTGCGACTCGTCGACGTGCCTTCCGCCGAATGCACGCGCGACCAGAACGTCTCGTGGAACATCGTGGGGCCACGCCTCACCGAGCATCCGCGCGAGCGTGAACAGCACGGGTCGGGTGGCGAGCGACACCGAGACGTTCCTGTCGCGCACGACGTTGCTGCAGGCATCCACGACCAGGGTGCCGGATGCCCGCAACGCCTCGACTTCGTGCAGGAGCACCTGGCGCTGGTCGCCGCGCCTGATCAGTCGTGCGGCCGGTTCGGACAGTGCGCGTTTGGCTACGTCCACCTCGGCGATGAGCGCCTGGATGCGGGCGTCGCGTGCTGCTTGCTCGGCGCGGGCGAGCGCGGAACGGGCTTGAGCGGTGTTGAGCTCGCGAAGTGCGATGCCAGCGGAGACGAGCTCGTAGATGGAGCGCGATGGTGGCTGGAATACGCTCGGATCGAGGGTATCGAGGATGCGTTCTGCGTCGTCGAGTCTGCCGAGCATGAGAAGTCGGCGAACGCCGAGCACCGCTGCGTGCGCCGCGTTCGCCCGGTCGCCGTGCTGCTCAAGCACCGCTCTGGCGGCATCCAGTCGTTTGGGCGACCAGCCGAGGTCGCGGGCGGCGAAAGCGATCTCGACCTCTGCAACGACGCAGCGTGCGTGTGCGACGGCCTCTGCCGGGCCGAAGGCGGCGGCAGCTCGGCGGGT
>DATMTC010000235.1:0-3718 GCA_035565115.1 Microbacteriaceae bacterium
TCAGAGAGATCATGCAGCACCACCTCGCAATCGGGACCGCCTGCGGCGGCCATTGCGTGCATCACCGGACGAAACGCGGTGAGAATCTCGTCCATGGACTCGTATGTTCCCATGTGCGCGAGCTGCCCCATCAACGGCTGCGAATGCGCGGTCACCGTGCCTCCCTTGGTCCAAGCGGTGCCATCAGACTACTGGATAGACAAATTGTAAATCTTGTAGACACATTGTTCATTCTGCTGATAGCTTGTCTAACGGTCACGGGCGGAAACGCCCAAGGGCGGCCGCGCATCCGCACCCCGCATCCGCACCCCGCACCAGCTGTTCCACAAGCAAGGAGGCTCGAATGGTTCAGGCATCACAAAACCAGCGCACGTCGTGGGCATCCGCGATAACGCCGAAGCAACGCCGCATGGTCGCGGCCGGGGCGATCGGCACACTCATGGAGTATTACGACTACTACCTCTACGGACTGGCTGCGGCAGTTGTGTTCCCCGCGGTGTTCTTTCCCAACGACAACCCGGCGGTGGCAACGCTCGAATCGTTCGGCAGCTTCGCATTCGGGTTCTTGCTGCGCCCCATAGGCGGTCTCTTCTGGGGCTTCATCGGCGACCGGTTCGGGCGTAAACCCGCTCTGATGGCCACGGTGATCGGAATGGGGATCTGCACGGCGGCCATCGGCCTGACGCCTTCGTTCGCAACCATCGGGATCGTCGCTCCGATTCTGCTTCTGCTCTTTCGGCTGTTGCAGGGTCTCTTCGTCGGCGGTGAGATGGGCGCGGCCGCTACTCTCGTCATCGAGCACGCGCCGGTGGGTCGGCGCGGGCTGTTCGGGGCGCTCCTGATCACCGGCGCTGGTATCGCCAACGTCGCATCCGCCGGCTTCATGGCTCTGCTCGGCGCTGGCTCTGCATCGTTCTTCATGGCCTGGGGATGGCGCATCCCGTTCATCTTTGCTCTCGTGCTCGCCGTCGTCGCCGTCGTGCTGCGCTCCAAGCTGGAGGAGCCTGAGGAGTTCACCGAGCATACCCAAGCGATCCAGCTGGGGCAGGTCAAGCGAACGAACCCCCTGAAAGAGGCGCTTCGGCATCCGAAGAACACGATCCTCGGCATCCTCATCGGCCTGCCGCAGAGCATCGCAGGGTATATCGTGCTGACCTTCGGACTCGCGTTCCTGGTCTCCAAAGGCACCCACGCGCAGGTCGGCTTCATCGGGACGATGATCGTCGGCGTTCTGCAGATCTTCGCAGCGCCATTCTGGGGCTGGGTTTCGGACAAGGTCGGTCGTCGCAGGTTCTACATTGCTGCTGCCATCGTGTTTGCGCTGCTGCTCTATCCGGCGTTCGCGCTCTACAGCACGGATGTCGCCGTGCTGATCTGGCTCGGCATGGTCGTCGGTTTCGTCATTCCGGGCGTCGCCATGCAGAGCACGCTCCAGACGATGCTCACCGAGATGTTCGATGTCGAGGCGCGCATCACCGGCGTGAACATCGGGTACCAGTTCTCGAATATGCTCGGCGGGTTCGCCCCGTTGATCGCGACAGCGCTCTCGCTGGCGTTCGGGTCGATCTGGCCGATCATCGCGTTCGCGGCAGTGGTCGCCCTGATCGGCATCGTCGGCACCGCGTATGCGTCACTGCGTCCGGATGTTGAGAATGCGGGCAGACTGCACGAGCCTGTATAGAGCCGACAAAAGGCCAGCCCGCAACGAGCCAGCCCCGCAATTAGAAGGAGAAGTTCCATGGCCAAGACCGCCGTTCACACCACAAACGCACCGCAACCGGCTGGTCCGTACAGCCAGGGGGTCGAGGCCAACGGGTTCTTTTACACGGCTGGGTTCGGACCGCAGAACCCGGCCAGCGGGGAGGTCGCCGAATCCGTCGGCGACCAGACCCGTCAAGTATTGCGCAACGTGCAGGCCGTGCTCGCCGAACGCGGGCTCAGCATGGATGACTGCGTGAAGACCACCGTGCATCTGGCCGACCTTGCCGACTTCGCCGAGTTCAACAGCGCATACGCTGACTTCTTCTCGGAGCCGTATCCCGTGCGCACCACGGTCGGCTCGCAGCTGGCGAACATCCTCGTCGAGATCGACGTCGTGGCCGCGATTCCGCCTGCAGTCGGCTGACCGCGGCGCCGAGCCGCGGATCGGGGCGGCTGCGCAACCTTCGCGGAGGAGGCCGGCCGACACGGCGAGCGCGCATCTCGATGGCCGAATGAGGCGTAGGTTACGCACCATGGGTAGTTTCGACGATGTTCCTCCCGTTCCCGCACCCGACGTCGGGGCCGGCGGCTCGCGAATGAGTTTTCGTGCCGAGCTCGATAGCAAGCGTTACGCCGTGGTCGACGAAGACTGGGCGGGTGGAGTGCCTGCGCAATACGGCGTCGCCCCTCGCATCCGCATTGGCCGATCCAAATGGTTCAACCTGTTGTGGCTGGTGCCCATCGGCGTTGTGTTGCTGATCGCGGGAATTGCGGTGGCAAAAGGGCTGCGCGAGATCCCGGCCGTGCAAGATTTCATGCATCAGTTCCCTGGCACCTCCGAGCTCCCGTCGAACGCGCCTGTCGGGTTCCCGGCGTGGGTCGGCTGGCAACATTTCTTGAATCTCTTCTTGATGCTCTTCATCATCCGTTCCGGGGTCACGATCATGGCCGATCATCCGCGGTTTTATTGGACCAGGCACTCCACGCCTGGCAAGGACTGGTTCCGGATGCAGAAGCCGGTGCCCAGTGACCCCCTCTACACCGCGAAGCAAGACTCGATCACCCTGCCCAACGGTGTCGGCCTGCCCGGGCGCAGGCACTCGATCGGTCTTGCGCGGTGGTGGCACCTGGGCATCGACACGCTCTGGCTGTTGAACGGGATCGTCTTCTTCATTTTGATCTTCACAACCGGGCAATGGATGCGATTGGTTCCGTTGCACTGGGACGTCATCCCGAACGCGATCTCGGTCGCCATCCAATATCTTTCACTCGATTGGCCGACCGAGACCGGCTGGAGTAACTACAACAGCCTGCAATTGATCGCATACTTCATCACCGTGTTCATCGCGGCACCGGCAGCGCTGATCACTGGCTTGGGCATGTCTCCGGCGCTCTCGACGCGCTTTCGGCGGATCAGCTCGGTGTTCAGCATCCAGGTGGCACGCTCACTGCACTTCTTCGTGCTGTGCTGGTTCGTGATGTTCATCGTCGTGCACGTGACGCTCGTCATGACAACGGGAGCACTGCGCAACCTCAACCACATGTATGCGTCGCAAGACACGGAATCATGGGTGGGGTTCTGGATCTTTGCGCTTTCGATGGTGGTGGTGATCGTCGGCTGGGTGGCGGCGACACCGTTCACCTACCGGCATCCGCGGGTTGTACAAAGAGTGGGCTTCGCGTTGATCGGTCCGGCGCAGCGCCTGTTCGAACACATCGATTCCAAGCCAGGGCAGTACACGGAAAAGGACATCTCCCCGTACTTCTGGCACAACGGCAAATATCCCGAAACGGCGGAGTACAAGGCTCTCGAGGAAGGCAATTTCGCGGACTACAAACTGGCGGTCGGCGGTCTCGTGGACAACCCGGTCGAACTGAGTCTGGACGAGTTGCGTGCGCTTCCGTACCACGAGCAGATCACTCAGCACTTCTGCATTCAGGGGTGGTCGGGCGTGGCGAAATGGGGAGGCGTGTCGATGCAGACCATTCTCGATGTCGTCAAGCCGAAGCCTGAGGC
>DATMTC010000236.1:0-2323 GCA_035565115.1 Microbacteriaceae bacterium
CTGGATCGCTCCCGCCAAGCCGCCTTGAAGAACTCGGCGTCGCCCGCATCTCGTACGGGCCAATGCCGCAACGGGTCGCACTCACGGCGCTGCAAGACGCGGCATCCGAGCTGTACGCAGGGGGCTCGATCCCGGCAAGCATGCGTGCCTTGCCATAGTGCCGGCGGTAGCGGGCGCTTCGTGCTGGTAACTCAGGAAGAATGTGCGAGCTCCAGTCTTCGGCCCGCGTGATTGCGCGGATGTCGGATCCGCCGCATCCGTTTTTCCTGAGTTACCGGCGAGCGCGGCTGCTGAACCGGCACGGGCAATAGACAGCCACTCTGCGGGATTTTGTGCGGCCGCAACCGGCATCCAACGGCCCGCGGTAGGCTGACGAATCGTGTTGCGAACCATGCTGACCGCGAAGATCCACCGTGCAACAGTGACCCAAGCGGACCTGGACTACGTCGGGTCGATCACGATCGATCGCAGCTTGCTCGAGGCATCCGGAATTCTGCCAGGTGAGCAGGTTTGCGTCGTCGATGTCACCAACGGGGCTCGGCTCGAGACGTACACGATTGCTGGCGAGGCAGGCAGCGGGGTCATCGGCATCAACGGGGCGGCCGCCCACCTTGTGCACCCGGGCGACGTGATCATCGTCATCGCCTACGGGCAGTTCACCACCGAGGAAGCGCAGGCGTTCCAGCCGACGATCGTGCATGTCGGCGCCGACAATCGCATCGTGTCGCTCGGAACGGATGCCGCCGAGCCCGTGCCCGCCGCTGCGCACGTGCCCGCCGCCGCGCACCGCTAGTCCCGGCATCCGGCATCCGGCATCCGGCACCCGTTCGCCGAGTGATCCCTTATGGTCATTCTGACGCGCGCGAAACGACCATGAGGGAGCACTCGGCGAGAGGGAGTCGACAGGGCTGCCACAAATCTGTACTGTAACTCCTAATACAGTCGACGGGAGGCACGTGATGCCGCAAGGGGTTCCGATCGAATTCTCCGGGGTAACCAAACGGTTCGGAGACGTCGCAGCCGTGTCCAACCTGAGCTTCACCGTTGAGCCTGGGCGCGTCACCGGATTCCTCGGACCGAACGGCGCGGGCAAGACGACGACACTGCGGATGCTGCTCGGCCTCGTCACCCCGACATCGGGCTCTGCGACATTCGGCGGCGTTCGCTACCACGACCTGCCATCGCCGCTTTCGACGGTCGGTGCTGCGCTGGAGGCGGCCAGCTTTCACCCGGGCCGCTCAGCACACGACCACCTCGCGATCTACGCGACGGCAGCCGGCCTCGACCGCGAACGCGTGCCGGCCGTGCTCAAAAAAGTGGGACTCACCGACTACGGCAAACGGCGCGTCGGCGGGTATTCGCTCGGAATGCGCCAGCGACTGGGCCTGGCGTTCACCCTGCTCGGCGACCCGGGCGTTCTCGTGCTCGACGAACCGATCAACGGTCTCGACCCAGAAGGCATCAAGTGGATCCGCACCTTCCTGCGCGAACTCGCGGCCGAGGGCAGAACCGTTCTGGTCAGTTCGCACCTGCTTTCCGAGGTGCAGCAGAGCGTCGACGAGGTCGTCATCATCGCCAAGGGCGAGTTGGTGCACCGCGGACCGCTTGCCACGCTCGAGAATGCTGACAACATCCAGGTGATCGTCGAGTCGCCAGACCGCGATGCGCTCGTCAAGGCGCTGACGGATGCCGGGCTCAGCTTTGCGCCCGTGCGCAGCGGCCTGCTTGTCAGCGGCAGCGAGACCGCAGCGATCGGCCACGTCGCGTTCCTGGCGGGTGTCGAACTGAGCACGTTGCACCGGCAGAAGTCCGGGCTTGAAGAGACATTTCTCTCACTGGTCGGAGAGGGGGGATCGCTGTGAGCAGCTTCATCGCCGGCCTGCGTGCGGAGTTCGCGAAGGTCACCACCACGCGGCTCTGGTGGATTCTCGCCATCGTCCTGTTCGGATACATCGCGTTGACCGCGGGCGGCCTCGGCGCCTTGTTCGGCGCACTCTCGACCGGCGACCTCAAGCCTAGCCGCGGCGGCGGCACCGGGCAGCCGGTGAACTTCGGAACGCTTGCTCCCCTGGTCTATAGCTTTGCGACATCCGTCGGCTACGTCTTTCCCGTGCTGCTCGGCGCGCTCGCCACCACAGGCGAGTTCAGGCATCAGACCCTGACGCCGACGTTCCTGGCCAACCCGCGGCGGATGCAGGTGCTTGGCGCCAAGAGCACGTCATCACTCGTGGTCGGTGCGGCCTACGGCGTTGTCGCACTCGTCGCATCCGTCGGCGCCGGCGCCCTTGCACTCTCGATTCTCGGCATCGACACGACGCTCGGC
>DATMTC010000237.1:0-4401 GCA_035565115.1 Microbacteriaceae bacterium
GAGCCTGGCACGTTCATGGGCGATCTGGTTGAGACCGGACCGCAACCGATCCGCACCAGGACCGGTCATGTGCTGCTGATGCACAACAGTGCGATCGTGTCGCCAGACGGCGGCGTGTACTACGCCTGCGGCCAGGTGCTCATCGACCCGCACCGCCCAGACCGGGTCGTCGCCAAGATGACAGAACCGTGGCTCGAACCGTCGACCAGGGAAGATCGAGAGGGCCTCGTCGACAACGTCACGTTCGTCGAAGGGCTCGTGTTCCATCGCGGCACGTGGTTCGCATACTACGGCCAGAGCGACACCACCATCGGGGTTGCAACATTCACACCAGGAAAGGACGATGCATGAGCATCCCGTTGTCGAGCGGCGCGAAGGTTATGTTCACCGGGGATTCCATCACGGATTGCCGGCGACTCGAGACGGACAACCCACTCGGGTACGGCTACCCGCTGCGCGTCGCGGGGCAGTGGGCATTCGCGCATCCTGATCGTTCGCCTGACTGGCTCAACAGCGGCATATCCGGCAACCGAGTGGCCGACCTGACGCAGCGTTGGCAGACCGATGTGCTCGATCAGCAGCCCGATGTTCTTTCGGTGCTCGTCGGGATCAACGACTGCGGGTTCCGGTACTCGCTCGATTTTCCAGAAGTGCCAACCGCCGAGTACGAGGACGGATACAGCGCGCTGCTAGCGCCGCTGGCCGCGGCCGGGGTGCGCCTCATCCTGATCGAACCGTTCCTGCTTCCGGTGAACGACGATCAGCGACGATGGCGAGAAGACCTGGACCCCAAGATTCAGGCCGTGCGCGATCTTGCGCGCCGTTACAACGCGGAGCTCATCGCCGCTGACGGCATGTTCGCCGAACTTGCCGCTGAAACCGGCCCTGAGTACTGGGCTGCCGACGGCGTGCATCCGACGGCGGCTGGCCACCAGGCGCTCGCCGAGGCGTGGTTGCGGCACGTTGTGTAGCGTGACCGCCGTGCAGCAGGACTGCCGTGCAGCAGGCCTTCTAGTACGTCGGCTTGTCGTGCACGAAAAATCGTGCTGGCACCTCGGTTCGCTGCGGCGGACGTGACGGGTCGGCCAGTCGCTCGAAGAGCAGGCGAGCGCCGGCCCGTCCCACCTCGTACGGGTTACTGTCGATGACGGAAATGCCGAATGCTTCAGCAAGTTCGAACTGGTCGAACGCGACGACATCAACTCGTCGTCGAGCAAACTCGGCCGATCGAAGCAGACCCATGCACAGCCGGTTGTTGTCGACAAAGACGGCATCGGGCTGAGCGGTTGCAAAAACGTCGTCGGCAGCTCGGGATGCCTCAGCCTCGGTGACGAGATCGTGGCGCACGAGCGCCCGGTCGACGCTGATCCCTGCCCGTTCGAGTGTGCTGGTATATCCGATCCATCGCTCCTCTGCACCACTCCCACCACGCGGATGGCCGAGGTATGCGATGCGGCGCCGGCCCTTGGCGAGCAGATACTCGATGCCTGCTCGGGTGCTGTCGACATTCGTTGTGGTGACCGAGTCCATCGTGCCGTCCAGGCCAGGAGGCGGCGAATCTACGAACACCACGGCCGATCCGAATGACGCTTCGTTCTCAAGGTAGCGAAGATCGTTGCCGATCGGCGCGATGATCAGCCCGGCGATGCGGTGCGCGAAGAACGAGCGGATGGCGCGGTGCTCACGTTCTGGGTCGTACTGGGCGTCTGCGGTGAGCACGAGGTGCCCGTGCTCCGCGGCGACCGAATGGATGCCCTGCAGCATTGGCGCGAAGAATCTGTTGGAAAAGTCGCCGAGCATCACGCCGATGGTGGTCATCGTCTGTGTCTTGCGGCGCAACCCGGCTGCGATGTCGTTCAGTTGCACGCCGAGCCGGTCGGCCTCGAGGAGCACGCGCTTGCGTGTGGCTTCGCGCACGTTCTGTTCGCCGCGCAGTGCGCGTGAAACGGTTTTGATGCTGAGGCCGGTCGCCTCTGACACATCCTGCAACCGAGGACGCTGTTTTGGGCTGCTCCTTACTGGGGCACCTACCGTGGCACTGTCCGTGGCACTTTCGGATGCCTGCTGCGGGGCGGCGGTGACGTCGCCGAGAATGTCGGCGTCAACGTCCAGCCCTTCGCGATTCGATTGCACGCCATCCGATTGCACGCGTTTCGATTGCATAGCCACATTCTATTTTGCCAACGTTGTCATTTTGCACAGCATCGCCGTATTCCGGCCGTTGTGGGGGTGTCAGCGGATCTCGAGTGTGACCTCGTGTCGCCCGCGGAGTGCTGCGTCGATAACCGTGTCGTGTCCGTCGACCTCGTGCCCGTCCACCCGAACCGTCTGAAGCGTCGAGCCGTGTCCGTCGAGCCGCACATCCAGCACCGCATCTCGATATGGAAGCCCGCGCAGCGCGACGCCGTCGAATGCGTCTGGCACCGTCGGCGCGAACCGAAGACCGCGTTCTTCATATCTGAGGCCAAAGAGCCCGGTGTGCACGGCTCGGATGAGTGCGCTCGCCGACCAGGTCTGATCTGGCAGGCTCGGCCAGGCGTGACCCTGCTGCCAGCCGCCGTCGACGGCGCCGCTCTGCGCGTTGTATACCTCGAAAAATGAGCCGTCCGTCGCGGCAACCAACGACGTGAGCTCGCCGAGCGAACGTGCGAAGGCATCGACCATGCCGCACTGCGCCTCTGCCTCGGCGAAGAACCCCATGACCATCGGCCAGCAACTCACGCTGTGGCGGCCAGGATGCGTCGCATCGTAGCGATCCTGGAACTCGGGCCAGACGTTCGGGATGCCGCGCGGCTCTCGATGAGCTGCAGCGAGCACCCGGCGAGCGCGAGCTTGATCCGCGATGCCGAATCGCGCCGCAAACGCGAGCCCGAGCGCTTCCTGATGGTCGTCGACCGTCAGCGTGTGTGCGTCGTCGCCCGCGGCGAAGTAGCCGTATGTCTCGGAGTCCGCCATCCACAGGTGCCGATTCATCGCGTCGGCGACAGATGCCGACCGCTGCGCGTAGATCGTTCCGTCGACGCCGAGCGCGGCCGCCATCGCTGCGAGCGATCGGTATGCCTCGACGTAGACAGCGTTCGTCGACAAGCACATGATGTCGTGTGCGAGCGGGTAATTGAGCACGAAGCTCGAGTCGATGGCCCGGTCATTCGGTGGGCTCGGGTAGCCGGAGATGCCGTCTTGCATCACGGCGCCGCCGACGTAGAGTCCGACGTCGGCGCGATACCGGTTCTCATGCAGGATCGCGGCAGATCGCACGCCGATCCCATATGCCTCTACGAGAAACTCGTGGTCGCCTGTGATCAGCACGTGTTGCCATGCGGCGATCACCCAGATGATCTGATCCCACCACTGGTTGTCTTGCGCGATCACCCTGTGGGCATCCTGCTTGCCGCACACCATGATGAGCGTGTCGCGTGCGATGTCTGGCGCGACCGTGCTTGCCACGGCCCATGAATTGATCGCGGCGTCGCGTGTCCACGGGTCGGCATACTCTCCGCCGGCCCGGATGAACCTGGGAGGCTCGCCCGCACCGCGACCTGGCACCGTGTTGATGTCGAGCACGTTGGCCAGAGCCTTTTCATACAGGCCGGCGGTCGTTGCGGCAGGGCCGCCCGGACGAGCCGACGTGCCGGTCCTGTGCAGCTGCGGACGTTGAGTGGCACGCGGTGATGTAAGCATGGCGACCCAATTTACCCGATTTTGCGACCCTTGTGACAACGTTGACATGCAGTCGGCATGAATAGGGCCCTCTCAAGGCCGTGCTTAGGAGGACATCGGGATGAGTTCGAGCTGAGTCAATTGCACAGGCGAGTCCGCGGTGAACTGGAAAACAGTGCAGGCACTGTTGCCGATGTGGCGTGGAATTCGGAACACGCGGGTCTGACCGGCCCATTCGAAGACTTCGTCCGCCCGGTGCTGCACTTCGCCAACCTGATCGGGCTGCCCCAAGCGCACGGTCCACGAGTATGCGCCTGCCGAAGCGACCGTCACCGTGTAGAGCGAAGCGATTGCGTCCACCGTTGAAAACTCGAGGGTTTCGCCCGCCGCCATCGTCACCACCTGGGCTCCCGTGTCGTCCGTGAGCGGGGACGCTCCAATCGGCAGGATGTCGTTCGGCGGGTCCAGATATCCGTGAAGGTCGGATGCCGAGACGGGCCGGGATGCTGCCGCCCAGCCTGTGGGCGTGTCAGAGAGCGTGAAAGCGATGTGCACGCCGGAGGCCACCAACTTATGCGGGATAGAGATGGACTCCCACGGCTCTCCGTCAACCGTGACCGACTCGATGTATGGTCCGGTCGAGCCTGGCATCCTTTCGATGACTGTCACCGCGGCATCCGCCTGACGCAGCTCGGTTCTGCTGACGGATGGCGGCACAAGCACGTAGCTTCCGGTGGCAGG
>DATMTC010000238.1:0-2866 GCA_035565115.1 Microbacteriaceae bacterium
GGATGGATATCTCGTCGATCACGATCGTGGACCTCGCCAGCCAGTCACCGGAAGGTTGAACTTGCCGACCAGACGGTCGGTGAACGGCGCATGATGCAACCTGGCCAAGCGAACAGGGATCGGAGAGCGCCGCACGACCACGCGCGCGCCGATCGGCAGATCGAATGCGCGGCGACCGTCACACCACAGGATGCCGGGCACAGCCGTTCGTTCGAGCAGCTCGACGGCCAACGACGACTCGGCTCCGACGACCAGCGGTCGCGCAAACAACGCGTGTGCGCTGAGCGGAACAAGCAGCATCGCGTCCAGTTCGGGCCAGACGACGGGACCACCGGCGGAAAACGAGTATGCGGTCGACCCGGTCGGCGTCGCCATGACGACGCCGTCGCATCCGAAGCTCGACAGCGGACGGCCGTCGACCTCGATGACGACCTCGATCATCCGCTCGCGACTGGCCTTCTCGATGCTCGCCTCGTTGAGTGCCCAGCTCTCATAGATCACCTGGGAGTCCAGCTTGACCCGCACCGACAGCGTGAGCCGCTCCTCGACGGTGTAGTCGCGCGCGAGCACGCGGGAAACGGCCTCGGCCAGGTCGTCGCGTTCACTCTCTGCCAGAAACCCGACATGGCCGAGGTTCACACCCAACAGCGGCGCGCCGCATCCTCGCACCAGTTCCGCAGCCCGAAGAATCGTTCCGTCGCCGCCGAGCACGATCACGAGCTCCAGGTCGTTCAGTTGCACCCCGTCGCCGAGCACAGCCATGTCGCCGAGCTCTGGCGCGAACGCCATCAGCTCGTGGCGCTCGTCGAGGCTCACAACCGGCGTCGCGCCCGCCGCGATGAGTTGGGCGCACACCCGCGCACCCGCCTCAAGCGAGTCGTCCCGCCCGGTGTGCGAGACGACAAGGATGTACCGAGTCGGTTCAGCCATGCGCGTCACGCTCCAACCATCGTAGAGATCTGCCGCATCCATTCTGTCGGATGCCGACCCGTCGTGGCGTTCAGCCAGACCAAATACTCGCGATTACCATGCGTGCCAGGCAGTGGAGAGGGCAGCAGACCCGCAGTGCCAACGCCGCAGTCCCACGCCGCCCACAGCACGCCGGCCACGGCATCCTCGCGGAGTGCTGCGTTGCGAACAATCCCCTCACGGATGCCACCGCGCCCGACCTCGAACTGCGGCTTGATCAGCAGAATCAGGTCAGCTTGCTCCGCGACCGTCTGCGTCAACGCAGGAAGAACGGTGCGCAGCGAGATGAACGAAAGGTCACCGACAAGCAGGTCGGGTGGCCGAGGAACCCCGGATGCCTGTGCAAGCGACTGCCGGCTCATGTGCCTGACATTGAATCCCTCGACGCAGACAACGCGAGGGTCGCCTTCCAGCGACGGCGCGAGCTGACCGTGGCCAACGTCAACGGCGATCACCCGTTCAACGCCGCGTTCGAGCAGAACCTGAGTGAAACCACCGGTTGAAGCGCCTGCGTCAAGCGCGAGCCGGCCGGCCACGTCGATGCTGAATCCGTCGAGCGCGGCAATCAGCTTGTGCGCTGCGCGCCCCACGTAGTGGTCGCTTTCCGCGACCGCGATGGTTTGGCCGTCAGCGACACGCGCTGACGCTTTCAGAACAGCTGCGCCGTCGACGGTAACCAGCCCATCGGCGATCAGTCGGGCAGCATGTGTGCGTGAACGTGCGAGTCCTCGCGCCGCTAGCGCGGAGTCGAGACGCGATTCAGTCATGCTCGCGCTGAATGTCTCCGCCCTCGAGCACGGCGCGCAACTCGTCGTGCACGTGACCGTACGCATCGGCCCTGTGAGTCAGCGGCTGGTCTTCGATGACCCGCAGCCGCGACACGAGTCCGTCTTCGTCGTGCTGAATGTCCTGCGTCACGTTCCAACGCTACCGCGAACGTCTGATCTCAGGCGTACAGCCGCTCCGGAACATCCAGTGCATAAATCGGGGTACCCGAGTTCCAGATCGCCGTGCATGCTGCACGAAGCAGATTCAGTTCGGAGTCGCCATCCGCCATGATCCGCACCTCAGCTCCTGCAACCCGCACGGCCGCCGCACCGACGGTCACGGTGCCGTCGCGGGCGACGGATGCTCGCGGGTACGGTTCATGCAGGCCGCGCAGGTCCTCGAGGATGTACTGGGGGCGCTGCTCAGGTACCGCCGCGATCAGCTGCTTCGCGTGGTCAACGCCGGTGAGCACGAACACGGAGTCGATATCGGCTCGGTTCGCTCCGAGAATATCCGTGTCGAGTCTGTCGCCAATGAACAATGGATGCTGAGCCTGAAACCTTCTGCGCGCCTCGTCGAAGATCGGCACCTCGGGTTTGCCCGCGACGAGCGGCAAGCGTCCGACGGCACTGTGCACGGCGGAAACCAGCGTTCCATTGCCCGGGGCGATTCCGCGCTCGACGGGAATCGTCCAGTCTGTGTTCGTGGCGATCCACGGGATGCCATCGTCGCCACCGGCAAGCGCGAAGGATGCTTCGGCCAGTTGCGTCCATCCGACGTCTGGTGCGAACCCCTGAACGACGGCCGAAGGGTCGTCTGCGGCCGAGCGTGTCACCGTGAATCCGGCCTTCTCGAGCTCGTCGGTGAGCCCGTCGCCGCCGACGACCAGCACGCGTGAGCCTGCTGGCACCTGTTCGGACAGCAGTCGAACGGCGGCCTGCGGTGACGTGACAACATCCTGTGCGCGCACGGTCAGACCGAGAGAGCTCAAGTGTGATGCAACAGCAGCATCTGTTCGCGAGGCATTGTTGGTGATGTAACCGATAACTGCGCCGTCACTGGCGGCATTGAGACTCTCGACGGCGAACGGGATGGCGTTCTTGCCCTTGTAGACCACACCGTCGAGGTC
>DATMTC010000239.1:0-2534 GCA_035565115.1 Microbacteriaceae bacterium
CAGATCCGTTTCGGCGGCTGCGAGAAGGGGCCCGGCTGCCGAGTGCTCGATCCAGGCGTGGAATCGCGTGCGTGCGCCGTCGACCGTGTCGAGCGCGTCCAGCGCGGTGCCGGTGTGAAGGGCGTGCCGAGCCTGCGCGTAAATCCGGAATGCCCACCATTCCTGCATGCCGAGCCGTTCGTCGAGTGGATCGCTCCTGGCATGCATGCGCGCGGCATCCAGGTCGAGCCGATCGAGCGCGAGAAGCAATTGCGCCGCGCTCGCCTTGCCTCGAATGCCCACCTCCATCCAGGTGGATGTCTGCGGGCTCGATGCGTATCGCGCGAGCCACGATTCCGTGATGTCTGTGCGTCCGTCGACCGCATGGCTGAGGGCCAACGATGCCGCGGCGTCTGGTTCGATGTAGTCAAAAGTGGAATCGGCCGACCAGTCGTATGCGCGGTGGAGTGCTGGCATGCTTTCCCGAAAATCACCGGTCAGAAGCAGCGTCTGCCCGGCGGAAAGCTGCACGCTGGGAACCAACTCGGCGGTCTGCTCCGGGCGCTGATCTCGTGCGATAGCGGCGATCTTCAGCAGTTGCTCTGCCTGCGCGCTGGCCAGATCGAATCGGCCACGTCGACGCAGCGCCGTCATGACCGCGAGCCCCGTGTCGAGAACGTCGCGAACACGAGTGCCACGAGCAAGCTTGTTCAGCGCGACGTCGTCGGAGGGCAACGAAGCGCTGGCGAGGAGGCGATCGTCGGAGCCGCCCAACCAGATGTCGCGAACAGCCATCGCCCGATCGCTGCTCACCATGTGTTCAACAGGCACGCAAACCAGTGCGTCGTGCAAGTCCTGGTGGTGATACATCAGGAGTTCTCGCCAGGCGCGTTCGATCACCTGCACGACAAGTCGCGAGTCCCCTGCCTTCACCGCACACCGCAACGCGTCAACAGACTGTTCGTGATCGAGATGCCACCTGGCCAGGCGCGCATGGAGTTCGGGCAATCGTTCCGGGGTGCGGCGAACAAGCGTGTCGTGCAGCGCTCCGCGTGCTGCTGACGGCCAACGGAAGACCGGCTCGCCTTGCCGCAGATCCCTGAAAAGCACCCCGTACTCCGACAGTGTCTCCAGGTGCAATTTTGCCGACGGGTCCTCGCTCAACGCTTCGGCGAGGCCGACCGTGAGCTCGTCGGGCAGCGTCGTGCTCATGGCGAACTCGACCAGCTCGGCCTCGGTGCCCTCCGGCAGCAAACGATGCTGCAGCCAGTCGGCTGCGACCTGGCTGCCCGTGGCCCTCAGCTGTGCACTGTCCGTGCTGGTCAGCGCGAGAGCAAAGGTGCGTGTCGGTTCTGGCCATCCGCCTGATGCCTCGTGCATGTCATCAATGTCGCTCTGAGACAGCTCTAAGCCCGCCATGCGCAACAGCTGTCCCGTCTCGTTCGGCGTGAACAGCAACTCCTTGGGGGTGACCGTCATTGAATCGAGATCGCCAAGAAGATGGTCGGCGAAATGGCGGTGACCGCGCAAAGACACGACCAACTGCACATTGGGCGTGTGCACGAGCAGATCGAGCAGCACGTGATCGGCAGAGTCGGCCGTGACGTTTTCGAAGTTGTCGATCCAGAGCAGCAACGGCACTCGAGCCGCCGTGATCATCCGCTCGGCCAGCGACTGCCACGACCGGTTCTGCGAGAGAGTCGGCAGCGGAAGGCCTGCATCGACGAGTGCTTCGGTGACAGCAACCCAGAAGCTGTCAGCATCACCCCCGCCTGGGCGCACGCGCACAGTCGCGACAACCTCGTCGCGGGTGTCGCGCGCGTCGAGCCACTGCTGTACCAGGGTCGTCTTGCCGAACCCGATGGGCGCGCGCAACAGCCTCAGAGGAACTTCTGCGTCCAACCTGTCATGAAGACGTGGTCGTTGGATCATCGGCCGTGTGGAATGCCGCACTCCCACGTTGTGCCGTCCTTCCGAGGATGTGTCCATCCAGCTCCGATGAGTTGGACGATGAATTCTTGTGCCGCATAACGCTCGGGAGTAGGCAGTACCCATCATATTCATAACAACCCCGATGAATACCCCGATGAATTTGAGCATCGCGATGGTGGACGTGTCTCGAGCCCGGCCAGACTCGAACATGTCGCATCCGGTAAATCCGGAAGGCGCGACACTCTCGGGGGCGAGTGGGCGACCAGTTGCACCCGTTCGCTCTGACTAGGAGTTCGCGTGACCGCATCACACACATTCAGAAATCGCAGCCGATTCATTCTGGCCGGCTTTACGGCCATCTCGACTCTCGCGCTCACCGCGCTGACCGGTATCGGTCCTGCGGCAGCGGCGACACCGGTGTATCAGATCACCGCGGAGTGGGCTCCTAACACCCCGACGACGGTCAAGACCGGCGACGTCGTCACGGGCGTTTGGCGGGTGAACGTCAACGACTCAGCGGAGGCGCCATCCAACGACCCGGTCGACAACGTCACCGTTACCGTGGCTGCGCAACACGGCATCTTCACCGCGCTTCCCGACGCGTGTTTGACAACGGGGGTGAC
>DATMTC010000240.1:0-7542 GCA_035565115.1 Microbacteriaceae bacterium
ACCTGACCGGGCAGGGCACCGGCAGCATGACCGGCATCACCGAACCGGTCGCAGCATCCGACCTCACCCACGCCACCTGCGACGGTGGAACCCAACCGGTCTGGTTCACCCCCAACGGGGCTATTCAAGCCCTCGGCACCCCAGGCAGGTTCTTCACCGCAGCACAACGACGAGCGATCGCCGCCCGCGACGGCAACACCTGTCTGGACGAGAACTGCGACATCCCAGCCACCGCCACCGAAGCACACCACGTCATCCCCGACCGAGACGGCGGACCCACCCACATCAACAACGGGGTACTGCTGTGCTGGTACCACCACGGGTTGATCGACAGAGGCATCCTCCAAATCATCATGATCAACGGGAAACCCAAAATCACCACACCACGATGGCACCCACGCACATAGAAGCACCCACGCACCTGACTACCACCACAAGAAGTTGACATCGGCATTACGAATCCGCCGTCGCACAGGTCGCTTCGACCAGCTCAGCGACCGAAGCAACACGCTCCGCCACCGTTGCCGCCTTCGCACACGTCGCTTCGACACGCTCAGCGACCGAAACCCAAAACTGCACACGACAACGCACGCGCCAACAACGCTCGAGTGCAGCCGCCGCTGTCCGCGCGACTACACGATGTTGCCTAGCCCCAGTAACGCGCGGCCGGAGTCCCGTTCTTCACCAGGCTGCCGGTAAGCGCGCTCTGCGACTGCAGCACCGACGCGAGCTCGTCAACGTCGTCAAGCGCAGGAACGCACACGACCTCGCCAAGTTCCAGGCCGCGCAATGACGCTTCGACCAGCTCAACCGGATCCATCAGCCAGGCCGCCGGAACGCGTTCGAGGTCCGTGCCGGAATGCGAATGGAACTCCGTTTTGATGAGACCAGGAATGAGCGCTTGCATCCTGACGCCGCTGGCCTTGACCTCTTCATGCACCGCCCGCGTGAAGTTCACGACGAATGCTTTGGTTCCGCTGTACACGGCGTGATCGGCCGTCGGATCGAACGCAAGACCGGATGCGACGTTGATGATCGCGCCCGCGTTGCGCTCGAGCATCCCCGGCAGGGCCGCTCGGGTGAGTTGCAGCACGCCGAGCACGTTCACCTGCACCATCGCCTCGAGTGCATCTGGAGGGGTGGATGCGACAGGCGTGTACAGCCCGAAGCCGGCATTGTTGACCAGAAGATCGATCGGCGCCTGTTCGATCGACCGCGCAACGAGGCTTCGGCCATCCGACGTCTGCAGGTCCGCAACGATCTCATGAACGTCTACTCCGTACGCTTCTCGCAGTTCGTCGGCAAGCGACCGCAGCCGCTCGCCTCGACGCGCCGTGATGGTCACGGCGTAACCGCGTGAGGCGAGCGCGCGGGCGAACGCTTCTCCGATCCCGGATGACGCACCGGTGATGAGCGCGGTGCCAGGGGATTGCGACATGAGACTTCCTGTTCTGCGGTTGTGGATGATCGGATCTGCCAAAGCTCAGGCTGCTTGGCGTGCCGCCTCGCCGCGAAGCGAGAGCAGGAACGCGCCTGCACGATCGAGTGCGTCATCCGCCTCATCGAGATGAGCGGCGAACGCCTGGAACACGTGCGGCACCTTCGGTACGACATCGAGTGTGACGGCAACATTATCCGCCGCCGCGCGCACAGCCAGCCGAGTCGCGTCATCCAGCAAGACCTCATTTGAACCGACCTGAATCAGAAGCGGGGGCAACCCCGTCAGATCGGCGTAGATCGGGCTGGCGTTCGGCGTCGCAGGATCGAGCTCGCCCAAGTAGTCGCCTGCGCGAGTCCGCAAGCCGGATGCCGTCAGTGCAGGATCGACGTCGGCCTTCGTCGTGCTGCTGAGGCCGGTGCCTGCCAGGTCGGTCCACGGTGACATCACTACAGTCGCGAACGGCTGAGGCAAGGCGGCGTCGCGGATGCGGAGCAGCGCCACCAGGGCAAGATTGCCGCCCGCCGACTCGCCGGCGATCGCAATCCTGGCGGAGTCGCCTTCCCTGGCCAGCAACTCGCGGTATGCCGCGAGAGCGTCGTCCGGTGCTGCGGGGAACGGATGCTCCGGGGCCAGGCGGTAGTCGACGGTCACGACACGCATGCGCGAACGTCGCCCTAGGTCGGAAGCGAGACCGACGGACGCCTCGGCTGACCCCATGGCGTACCCGCCGCCATGGAAGTAGAGGATGGTGCCCTCCTGCTTCTGTCCGGCGATCTCGACTGAGAGCACCGGCA
The DNA here is from genome assembly GCA_035565115.1 of Microbacteriaceae bacterium. Taxonomy (GTDB): domain Bacteria; phylum Actinomycetota; class Actinomycetes; order Actinomycetales; family Microbacteriaceae; genus Rathayibacter_A. Next base: position 2,236 of record DATMTC010000240.1, read on the forward strand.
CACCGCCAAGAGTGTCAGGTGTGACGACTACGTCGTCAGGTAGCGGTTCGGATGTCAGGAGCTCGTGAAGCAACACGCGTTGCTCCGCGACATCGCCGCCAAGATCGAGGGGGGAGTTGCGCATAAGCGTGTCGATGAACTCGCGCTGTTGTTGTGACATGGTCTGCTTCTTTCGTCTGGTTGTCGGTCTGTGCCGACCTGCTAATGACTATAGCATTAATTAGATTAGTGCTAATGTAATTAATGACGATATAGTTAGTGCAGAGCAACAGGATGGAATGGCATGGCGATAAACCTCCGACAGACATTTGACGACCTCGTGCGATTCGAAACCGAACTCTGGAACGGCATCGACGCGAGGCTGCAGCAGGAGTGCGGTGTCACACTCGGCACGTTCAACGTGCTGCTGGTCATTAGCGACACCGCGCATTGCCGGGTCAACGATCTAGCCGCCGCACTCTCGATCACGGTCGGAGGCAGCAGCCAGGCCGTCGATCGCATCGAGGCTCGCGGTCTGCTCGAGCGCAAGCCGAACCCCGCCAACCGACGGTCCTCGCTGCTCGAACTCACGGCATCCGGTCGGCGCACGCTCGAGTCGGCGGGCGCCGTTTTCGACAGCGAATTGCACTCCTGGTTTGCCGGGCCGCTGACATCCGGTGCCCTGGAGACGCTTTCCCAAGACCTCGCAAAACTGCGGGCAGCAGCCGAGCAGCGCGACGCCGACCCGCAGCCTGCCGCGGAAAACGACCAGGCATGAGCGCACGGGCCGTGCGGTTCGACAGCTACGGCGGTCGCGAGGTTCTCTACGTTGCGGAGATACCGATGCCTGTGCCGGCGGAAGGCGAGGTGCTCGTGCACGTACGGGCCGCTGGCGTCAATCCGGGCGAGACCAACATTCGAATCGGGATGCTGCACGATCGGTTCCCTGCGACCTTCCCGTCTGGTGAAGGCAGCGACCTTGCCGGTGTCATCACCGCGATCGGACCTGGCGTGTCGGCATTTGCCGTCGGCGACGAGGTGCTCGGCTTCTCTTGGGCCCGATCGAGTCATGCAACAGACGTGACGGTGCCTGTTGCTCAGCTCATCCGCAAGCCGTCCGCGCTCGGATGGGAGGTCGCCGGATCGCTCTACGTGGTCGGGTGCACGGCATTCGCGGCGGTACGAGCGGTGGATGCCGGTCCAGGCGACACCGTTGCAGTGTCAGCCGCAGCGGGTGGAGTGGGTTCGATGGTCGTGCAGCTATTGAGGTCGCGCGGCGCGACGGTGATCGGCATCGCATCCGAGCGCAACGCCGAGTGGCTGGCGTCGCACGGCGTCGTTCCCGTGGCATACGGAGCGGGCCTCGCTGACAGGCTGGCGGATGCCGCGCCACAGGGGATCGACGCGTTCATCGACCTCTTCGGCCCGGAGTACGTTCAGTTGGCCGTCGATCTCGGTGTGGCGCGCGAGCGCATTGAGACGATCATCTCGTGGGACAAAGCAGAAGAGCTCGGCACCAAGCACGATGGCAGTGTGACTGCATCAACACCCGAGGTGCTCGCCTACATGGCGTCGCTCCTGGCCGACGGAACGATCGAGCTGCCGATTGCTGCGACCTATCCGCTCGACCGAGTGGCCGACGCGTTCGCTCAGGTCGAGGAGCGCCACACCCACGGCAAGGTTGTGCTCGTTCCGTAGTAGCGGATGGGACCGGACTCGTGCCGCCCCTACCCGCCCCTGCCGCCGCTACCCACCCCTGCTGCTAACTCAGGAGGCCCACCCCTGCTGCTAACTCAGGAAGCCCACCCCTGCCGCTAACTCAGGAAGAATTGCCAACCGCCATTCACGAACCGCGTCATGACGCGGATCTCTAGCCGCGTGCATCCGATTTACCTGAGTTACCGGCGGGGCCAATCTCTGACCCCGGCCGCCCATCACGCCGATGCGAGTTCGGCCGTCGCAGCAGCCTTGTCAGCACGAACCGACTTGAGTGCGTCGGCCCACCAGATCAATTGGTCCAGCATGGTGTCGAGCAGCGCGCTGACGCCATCCGTCGGTTCGTAGCCGCTCGCGCCGAAGCCAGCATGAGTGTTGACGGCAGGCTGCGCACGCACGGTGGCGACCTGAACCTCCGCCAGAACCAGACGCAGCGCTTCAGCGGCGCGCACGCCGGCAGCCCAGCCGCCGTAGCTGACGATGCCCGCCGCCTTGTCGTTCCACTCGTTGTAGATGTGATCGATCGCGTTTTTGAGTGCGCCCGGAAACGAGTGGTTGTACTCGGGCACGACGAACACGAAACCATCGAAGCCGTCGATCGTGCGAGACCACCGCAGGGTGTGGTCGTGGACGTACTGCCCGTGCGTGGGATTCCCAGGTTCATCGAGATTGCCCAGGGAGTGGTCGGCGAGGTCGACAAGTTCATAGTCTGCGCCGCCATGGGTGCGCGCCGCCTGCAGAACCCACGATGCCAAGGCTGCACCACGTCGGCCGGGCCGAGTGCTTCCGAGAACAATTGCGATGCGAAGTGACATGACGGTCCTTTCAATGAGTTGATGCGTCAACTCTATGAAGGCCGGAGTTGATCTGTCAACTCTGTATTCCTAGACTGCAGCTATGGCTCAACGTGCTCTTACCGCTGCGGAATGGGATCTGTGGCAGCTGTGGATGGATGCGCAGCGCGCGCTGGCCGTCGAAGTCGACAGGTCTTTGCAGGCGGAGGTCGGCATCTCGAAAGCAGAGTTCAGCATCCTGGTGACGCTTCGTAACGCGCCCGAGTCGACGCTGAGAGTCGGAGCGCTGGCGGACGCCCTCAACTGGGAGAAAAGCCGCGTCTCCCATCTGCTGAGCCGCATGGAGGGCCGCGGCTTCGTGGAACGAATTGAGGACGGCGCTCCGGGCCGTCGAACCGCGATTCATCTCAGCGGTGCAGGTCATAGAGTCGCCGAGGCCGCTCTTCGCGTGCACGACGGCAACGTTCGACGGCTGTTCTTCGATCGGGTGACAGCCGAGCAAGCTGCCGCAATCCACGCGTGGAGTCGGGGCCTAATCGATTCGACGTTGCCGCGAGAGGCCGACACCGGCACGCACACGCACTAAGACATCAGATGGCGACGCGGAGGCTCAGTTGCCGGATCAGCCTGTGGCGCGGTTCGCCGAGTGGATCGCGTCGCCTTGACATCGGGCTGGCCGGTTCCTAACCTGATCATGCGAGAGTAAATGATCGCAATCAGTTAGAAAAGTTTCGTAATCCTGATACCAGACAGTGAGGTCACACGCCATGGTCGATGAGCGCCCTCCCGGCTTCGTTCACACCCAAGGCACCCAGTTCATCGACGGATTCGGCAAACCGATCCGTTTCACCGGCGTCTGCGTCGGCGGCTGGCTGAACATGGAAAATTTCGTAACCGGATACGCCGCAAACGAGTCGCTGATGCGCAGCACGGTTGCCACGGCGATCGGCAGTGAACGCGCCGACCGCTTCTTCGAACGGCTGCTCACTGCGTTCTACGGCGAGGACGACGCCCGCTTCCTCGGCGAGAACGGCATCACCCTCATTCGCATCCCGGTGAACTACCGGCACTTCGAATCGGATGCCCACCCGTTCGAGATCCTGCCGACGGCGTTCGACCATCTCGATCGTGCGATCGAGGCGTCCGGGCGCCACGGCGTCTATTCGATCATCGACCTGCACGCGCTCCCTGGCAGCCAGAACCACCACTGGCACTCAGACAACTCGACGCACGAGCCGCACCTGTGGCAGCATCCGCACTTTCAGGATCGCGTCGAGAACATCTGGAAGGCGATTGCCGAGCACTACAAAGACAACACCTGGGTCGCAGGCTACAACCTGATGAACGAGCCCGCCGACGAGTCGCGCGCAGTGGTGGGCCCGCTCTACCGGCGGCTGTTCGAAGCCGTGCGAGCCATCGACCCCGACCACACCATCTACCTCGACGGCAACACGTACTCCACCGAGTTCGACATGTTCGACGACGAGCCCTGGCCGAACACCGTGTACACGCTGCACGACTATGTGTCTGCCGGCCTTGGCCGAGGCGGCGACTATCCCGGATACACCGACGGCGTCTGGATCGACAAGGATGTCGCATACAAGAAGTTCCTGCAGCGCTCCGAATACGCCCGTCGCACCGGCACGCCCATCATGGTCGGCGAGTTCGCGCCGATATACACCGGAGACGAGCGGGTGGATGCGATGCGTCGCCAGATCCTCGCGGACCAGCTCGAGATCTACCGCGACAACGACGTGAGCTGGACCAGCTGGATGTACAAAGACGTGAACCGTCAGGGTCTCGTGCGACTCTCGCCCGACTCGCCATATCGGCAGCGCTTCGACGCGTTCATCGCGAAGAAGAACCGGCTGGCGGCCGACCAGTGGGGCAGCGACCGGCTTGGGGGAGAGGGCGTGCGCGAGGTGAGCCAGGCGGTTCAGGATGTCGTCGCCCGCGAATTCCCGAACTTCAACCCGTACCCGTGGGGACGATTCGACTGGGTCAGCACCCTGCTGAACAACCTGCTGTTCGCTCAGCCGCTCGCCGGGGAATACGCAGCACTTCTCGCCGATCTCTCCGACGACGAGTTGGATGCGCTCGCCGACTCGTTCTCGTTCGAACAGTGCGTTGTCGCTGAGTCGCTGCGCGAGCAGTTGGTCGCAGGCCAGGATGCGGCAGGCCAGAATGCGGCAAGCCAGGATGCGGTGCCGAGCACCGTTGGCCAGGCGTAGCGGATGCGCGCTGCAGTGCTTCGATCGGTCGGCGTAGCGCCGGTCGTCGAAGAGGTCGAGCTTTCAGCGCCCCGTCGGGGTGAGATCACCGTTCGGATCGAAGCCGCTGGCGTATGCCACAGCGACTACCACTACATGATGGGCGACCTCACTGCGCCGCTCCCGCTCGTGCTCGGGCACGAGGGCGCAGGCATCGTCGAACAGGTCGGGGCTGACGCATCCGGTCGCATCCGGGTCGGCGATCGCGTCGCGCTGCTCTGGCGTCCGCGGTGCGGCAACTGTGAAGCGTGCACGACAGGGAACCCGGTGCTGTGTGAACTCGGCAGAGTGCAGGCTGCGACAGGCGGACTGCCAGACGGCACCAGCAGGCTCGGCCTTCCAGACGGCGGCGAGCTGCATCACCTGATGGGCGTCTCGTGCTTCGCCGAGCGCGTCGTCGTCGCCGAAAGCGCCGCGGTTGTAGTGCCGGACGGCGTTCCGCCCGAGGTCGCAGCGATCTCGGCCTGCGCCGTGATCACCGGCATCGGCGCCGTCTTCAACGTGGTCGAGCACGCCGCCGGGCGTCCACTGCTGGTCGTCGGGGCAGG
>DATMTC010000241.1:0-2655 GCA_035565115.1 Microbacteriaceae bacterium
CCGCAGGGTCGGCGGCGCCGGAAATTCGAGCGGAAAATACAGTTGCGGCACACCGACAGCGCCGAAATCATCCTTCTTCACGGTGATGCCGGCTGGGCTGACTTCTGCGATGCGCACCCTGAGATCACGCCCGTCTTCGAGCGTCAGCAGGTAGACGTCGGCGAGATAGCCGATGCCGAGCTCGTCAAGAGTTTCCTCGGCGGTCATCCAGTCGACTGGGCCTCCGCGCTCGCGGCCGAGCAGATCGACAACCACGAAATCTTCACCGAGGGGAACAATCCAGCCCACCAGTTCACGATCACCGCGACGGTGTTCAATCCAGTCGGACCGCGCTGCTTGCTGTTCTGTTTGCTGCTGTTCCGTTGCCTTGTCAGCCATGGGACGTCAGGCTACCACCGGTCGTTGACGCCGCCTGGCTCACAGTCGGCAGAGTGGCGGATGCGAGCAGCGCCAGTTTTTCTGCGCCTTCGCTTCCTGGGTCAGGATGGTAGATGACCAGCAGCATCCCGTCAGTGCCACCGATCGTGAGCTTCTCGCGGTTCAGGTGCAGCTCGCCGACCTGCGGATGCGCGAGGCCGGTGGGCGCTCCCTTGCGCTCCGCAACGTCGTGCCTTGCCCACAGCTGACGAAAACGCGGGCTTGACAGTGAGAGCTCTCCGACGAGTTCGATGAACCGCGGATCATCGGTGTCTGTGCCGACGGACTGCCGAAATCCGGCGATCTGGGCGGCTGTTGCTTCGTTCCAGTACGGTTCGTACAGCGCTTTTTCTTCCGGGTCGAGGAACAGGTCGCGCAGCCGGTTTGCTCCCGGTGTGAGCCGCGGTGAGAGCGCTGTTGCCAGCGGATTGGCTGCGAGAACGTCGAAGTATCGACCCTCGACGAAAGCCGGAAGCGCCAACGACGCAACAAGCGCGCCGATGCTGGCAGGAACTGATTCCTTTCTCGGCCTGCGCCGGGCGCGCCGAGGCTTCTCTGCGGCGAGTCCAAGCAGATAAGCAGTGGTGTCTTCGTCGAGCTGCAGCACCCTCGCGATCGATTCGAGCACCTGCACGGACGGATTGCGATCGCGACCTTGCTCCAGGCGTAGATAGTAGTCGGCGCTGATACCGGCGAGCATCGCGACTTCTTCACGGCGAAGGCCGGCCACACGGCGCCTTCCGATACTTGGGATGCCTGCCTGCTCGGGGCTCACGAGTTCGCGGCGGGCGCGCAGGTAGTCGCCAAGCAGGTTCGGCTCGTTGCTCATCTTCTCACCGTAATCGTGTCTGGGCTCGGCCGCCTGGCCCCGTCACTCCCAGGATGAGCGGATGCTGCGCCGCAAGCATCCGTCTCTGCGCGCACCGCGTCAGCGCGTTCGACGCTCGATGCGTCTGCGTTCGTTCTCGTGGGCGTCTTTCAGCAGCCCGAGTGCCACCTCGGTCGTATTGTCGCCCGGATTCACGATGGCCACCCAGCCGAGCGGGCCGTAGACAGGATGCGGCATGATCACGTCGGTCTCACTGAAATCGCGTGCTGCGAAATCGGTTGGCGATTCGCCGATGAGCTGCGTGAAAGCCGCCTTGCCGACGTGGATGTTGAGGCGCCAGCGGTTGTCGTCGTCGAGCCTTGACAGTGCGTCGTCTGGGTAGTCCTTCGTGACGATCGTCGCGTATGGCTGGGTGTTCTGCGGCACGGCGCCGTCTGGCGAGTAGTAGAAGAAATGATCGTCCCACGCGATCTCGGGATGCTCGCTTCCTGTTTCTGGCGCGAGTTCGAGCGCGCCGCCGAAGGACCTGACTGTCTGAATGATCTGCTGCATACTCATAGTTCAAGTGTGAACTTGAAGTGCGTATGGAGGGTTTGAGATGGCGGCAACAGTTCGCCCACCTGATGACGCGCTCTCGACCGCCCAGATTTCGGCTGCCTCCGGCTATTCGGTGCAACAGATTCGTGACCTCGAACGCGTCCAGGCGATTCCGCCCGCCGAGCGCGCGCAGAACGGATATCGCCGGTTCTCGGCGATCCATGTGATCGCGCTGCGCGCATACCGAAACCTGGCGGTTGCCATTGGGCCGGTGGAAGCGCGACGGGTCATGCGTCAGATCCGTGCGCTTCCGCTCGATCGCGCCGTCGCGCTGATCAACGGCCTGCACGTCACGCTTGCCGTGCAGCGGGAGCGTGCGCTCGCGGCCGAGCGCGCGCTCGAAGACATCAGCGCCGAGGCATTCGATGATACGGCGGCCGGCCCGCAGGATGTCATGACCATCACCGAACTGGCAGCAGCACTCGGAGTGCGCGCATCCACGCTCCGGTTCTGGGAGAGCGTCGGATTGATCAGCCCCGAGCGGGTGACGAGGCTGGCGGCGCGGCGGTACCCGGTTTCGGCCATCCGCGAGGCTCGCATCGTGGCTGCCTTGCGTTCCGCCGGCTACCGCATTCCAGACATCCAGAACCTCATGCGTTCCATTCGCGACGTGCGGAATCTCGGTGACACCTCCGGCGCCCTGCGCGCACGGGTGCAGGCCATCGCCCGTCAGATGTGCGCTCTGCTGACGGCGGGCACCGACATCGTGACTCTGCTGACCGATGGCGGCTGACCGATGGCGCGGGCAGGTAGCTGAACAGTGCGTATTCAGTGAAACAGCATCGTGCACATCCCTAGCAGAACGCAACGGT
>DATMTC010000242.1:0-2741 GCA_035565115.1 Microbacteriaceae bacterium
ATAGAAGGATTGGTCGCGCCGAAATCGGGGCACTCGCTGATCGACGGTCTTGACACGGTGAAGCATCCGCTCGACGCGAAAGCCCGCCTCGGCGTGCAGCTGCAGGCATCCAGCTTTCAACCCGAGTTGACGATCCAGCAGATCGCGAAGCTGTATGCCGGACTGTACGGAGTGCGGATGTCCCGCGATCAGATCGCAGAGAGCATGCGCACAATCGGACTCGACGGCGAGCTCGGCAAACGATTCAAGCAGCTCTCGGGAGGGCAACAGCAGCGACTCGCATTGTTCATCGCGACCATTCACGAACCGCTGCTCTTGCTGCTTGATGAGCCAACAGCAGGGCTCGATCCTCAGTCGCGTCGGGCGCTGTGGCGCCGCATCGAACAGGCGCGTGGCGCTGGACGCAGCATCCTGCTCACGACTCACTCGATGGAAGAGGCGCAGGCTGTGTGTGATCGGGTGGCGATCATCGATCATGGTTCGCTGTTGACGACAGGCTCGCCTGCCGAGTTGATCGCGAAGCACAAAGCCGACCCCCGCGTGCTCGAGGTCGCGCACGGCGAGGTGACCCTTGAAGACGTGTTCATCGGGTTGACGGGAGCTGAGATCCGTGACTGAGGCAGACGCCGGCGGTGCTGCGGCGCATACCCGACCGCCCGTGGGTCTTGCGTTCGGGTCACTTCTGCGTGCAGACACGATCGTCCTGTTGCGCAACCGCGTGTCGGCGACCCTGAGCATCCTCTTGCCGATCGTGCTCGTGGTCGTCACCAGTTTCGGCAAGGCGCAGTCCCGGCTGGGCGGGGCAGAGCTCGTGATCGCTCTCGCCCTGACAATCGGCCTGATCACCTCATGCGTGCTCGGCTACAGCCTGAGCCTTGCGCACGACCGCGAGGTGGGGGTGTTGCAGCGACTGCGAGTCACCCCGGCCCCGACCTGGACGATCATGACAAGTCGGCTCATCGTTCAGGTGGTCATCAATCTGATCGCATCGCTCATCGTGGTGATAATTGGCGCCATCCTGCACGGGCTTGCGCTGAACGCCGTCCAATTCGTTCTCGTGCTTCTGATCGCCATTCTGGGCGCAGCCATGTTCCTGGCCATCGGTCAAGCCCTGGTCGGGCTGGTGCCGTCGGCCAGCGCGATCAACGCGATCGGCCGCATCCTGTTCATCGTCCTGCTGCTTCTCGGCATCCTCGGCGGCACAGGCATTCTCGGCGACGTCATGAAGTCCATCGCCGGATGGTCGCCGGTCGGAGCCCTGATGACCCTGTTCTCGGATGTGCTGAGCGAGGCGGCGTGGAGCGGTCAGGATGCCAACGCGTTGCTGGCGTGCTTCGGCTACATCGTGGTGTTCACCTTCATCGGCATCAGGTGGTTCCGCTGGGACACGCACTAAGTAGGCTGGAAAGCACGCGCGACCGCCGATTATTCGACCACTCGGGAGAGACCATGGATGAATTCAACCCGTACGAACGATTCGATTCCGTGCCGTCATTCACGCTGACGAGCACAGACATCGCTCATGGCAAGGTGATCGCGGCGCAACATCGCGGGGCGAGCGCTGGCGGTTCGAGCGTGTCACCGCAGCTGAGTTGGAGCGGATTCCCCGCTGCCACCAAAAGCTTCGCCATCACGTGCTACGACCCGGATGCGCCGACGGGCTCGGGCTTCTGGCACTGGGCGGTGTATAACGTGCCTGCGTCGGTCACCTCGGTCGACACAGGTGCCGGGAGTGCAGGCGGCGTGCTTCCGCCTCGCTCGCTCACGCTCAAGAACGAAATGCGCCGACGGGAGTACACCGGCGCTGAACCGCCGGAGGCCACAGGCGTTCACCGCTACGTGTTCGCCGTGCACGCCGTCGACGTCGACCACCTCGACCTCGATCCGGAGTCCACGCCAGCCGTTCTCGGGTTCAACCTGCATTTCCACACGCTTGCCCGCGCCCTTCTGGTTGCGACGGCGTCGTTCGGCGACAAGGTCTGACCCACGCAAGATACTGCCGCGGTCGCTTTTCGGTGGTCACCGGGACTGCGAGCATCTCTGGCAGACCCCGCACCCCACCCGGTGGTCGAGTAGCTGCTCGCGCAGCGAGCCGCGTATCGAGACCTCACATGCAGGTCTCTGGTTCCGTACCGCAGAGCGGGCTCCGACGTCTCGATACGCTCGCTGGCGCTCGCTACTCGACCACCGGGGTGGGCGCGAGGTCGATACGCGGCGCTCGTCCGCCAAAAGGCCCGCATTCTCCACGCGAGCTGTCGATCGAACAGGTAGGTTGCTCTTGTGAAGCTCCACCATTTGCGTACCCACAGAAGTGACGAAAACCTCTCACGAGAAGGCCAGCTGGCCTGGCAGCTCGCCGGTGTCGCCGTCGACCCGGTCGAGGTGACAGACGAGGTCACCGAGATGGTGATCAACCGCGTCATCGATAACGCGGCGGTTGCGGCGGCCTCTTTGTTGCGCCGCCCGGTCGTGGCGGCCCGCTCGCAAGCTCTTGCGCATCCGGTGTCCGTCGGCGGCGCAGGCTCGACCGTGTTCGGCACGGATGCCGCACGTCGGGTCTCCCCGGAGTGGGCGGCGTGGGCGAACGGCGTCGCAGTGCGCGAACTCGACTTTCACGACACGTTTCTGGCAGCCGAGTACTCGCATCCTGGCGACAACATTCCGCCGATCACCGCCGTCGCGCAGCACGTCGCTGCTGGGCTTGAATCGACAGGGCGCGCGCTGACCGGCCGCGACCTCGT
>DATMTC010000243.1:0-2883 GCA_035565115.1 Microbacteriaceae bacterium
GTGACGCAGTACACGGCGCTGACCGTGCTCGAGCGTCGGCCTGGGCTCACGTCGGCTCAGCTCGCGAAGAACTCGTTCGTTCGTGCTCAGTCGATGTCGACTGTCACGGCCGAACTGGAGGAACGTGGGCTGGTGTCGCGAGAGCGCGACCCATCGCATCAGCGTCGACAACTGCTGTCTGTGACCCCTGAGGGTCAGGAACTGCTCAGCCGCTTGCGAGAGCCGGTGGGCAGAATCGAAGCGCAAATGGTGTCAGCGCTGACGCAGCCGGATGTTGACACGTTACGCCGCACGCTGCAGGATTGCCGGTTCGCGCTCGGCGGCGGCTGGCCGCACTAATCTTCGGATCGCACCTTGAACTGACGCTCGCATCGAGCTCAGGACTGGCCCAGCTCAGGACCGGGCGGGCTCAGGACTGGGCGGCGTAACGCTCTCGCAGCGTCTGCTTGCGCACCTTGCCACTCGCCGTGCGGGGAAGCTCATCGACGACCTCGAGCGTGCGCGGAATCTTGTACCTCGCCAGGCGCGTCGAGAGCATGGCGACCATTTCCTCAGGGTCGAGGGTTGCGCCATCCGCCAGCGTGACGATGGCGTGCGGCACCTCGCCCCACCGCTCATGCGGCACCCCGATGACGGCGGCGCCCGTAACCCCGGCGATGGTCAGCAGGCTTTGCTCGACCTCGGCAGGATAGATGTTCTCGCCGCCAGAAATGATCATGTCTTTCACCCGGTCGGAGATGTAAAGGAAGCCGTCGTCATCGGTGAAACCGATGTCGCCGGTCTGCAACCAGCCGTCGTCGGTCCACACCTGGCTGCTGCCTTCTGGGTTCCGCCAGTATCCGAGAAACACGTTCGGTCCGCGCACCTCGATCTGCCCAGGTTCGCCTGGCGAGGCGAGAGCGCCGTCGGCGCCGCGCACGCGGAACCGCGTGAAGAAGTGTGCGAGCCCGGCAGATCCTGCCCGGCTTTGAGAGTGCTGAGGTGGCAACATCGTCACACCCGGGCTGGTTTCGGTCATGCCGTACCCGCCCGAGAATGCCAGGCCGCGCGCTTCGTATGCCTCCCGCACGCGATCGGGAACGGCAGAGCCGCCGCAGGTGAGCAGCCGAAGCGATGAGATGTCGGTCGACTCCCATGCCGGGTCCTCTGCCATCAACTGGTAGGTGGTTGGCACTCCGCTGATCGTTGTCGCGCGCAGCCGTTGGATCGTGCCCAGTGCGTCGCCAGGCACGAAACGCTCTTCGAGCAGAACCGTGCCGCCCTTGAGCAGCACGGGCAGGCATCCCATGCCGAGGGATGCCACGTGGAACAGCGGCGAGATCATCAATGCTCGGTCCGTGCTCACGACGTCGTAGTCGGTGATCACGTTGATCGCGTTCCAGATGAGGTCGCCGTGACTGAGCACGGCGCCCTTTGGACGGCCCGTCGTGCCTGAGGTGTAGATGATCAGTGCGGCATCGTCGACGCCGACGGCAGCTTCGACGACGGCTGCGCTTTCCGAAGCCGACGTGTCGGCAATCGCCGCCTCATAGTCCTGCACTCCATCTGGCGCTGAGGCAGCATCCCCGTCTGCCACGATCAGACGGTCGATGCCCGGCGGGGCCGCTGCGGCCACCGTCGCCTCCAGGCCACTCGTGCTGATCAGCACGGATGCTCCTGAATCATCCAGCATGTACGCCAACTCGCGCGCTGACAGCCGGGTGTTCAACGGCACCATGATCGCGCCCAGGCGCGCGCTGGCAAACAGAACCTCGATCAATGCCGGATGATTGTTGCCGATGAAGGCGATCCGATCGCCTGCCACGAGCCCGCGATCGGCCAGAGCGGCAGCAAGAGCGTCGATGCGATCGGCGAGCCTGCGATAGCTGATCGGTTGGTCGCGGAAGACGATGGCCGGATGGTCGGGCGCCGTGGATGCGCGCCGGCGGATCCAGTCTCCGATCCCGTCTGGCACTCTCGTCGACGACGCTGCACCTACCGACCCTGCTGTTGTCGACACCGTTGCCGCTCCTTCCGCCGATCGCCGCCCGCGTGGGCTGTCAGGACACCCGCGAGATGAACTCGATGACAACCGCGGGCCGATCCTGACCCTCGATCTGCATCTCGCCCGCGACCTTCATCTGGTAGCCGCCTGATGCGACAGGATCGACGCTCACGACGGTCGCCGTCAGCCGAACTCGTGCGCCGGCACGGACCGGTGAGGTGAACCGCACCCTGTCCAATCCGTAGTTCACGAGCGTCGTCGCACCTGTGACCTCGAGCAGGTTCGACCACAGCGGAATGAACAGCGACAAGGTAAGGAACCCGTGCGCGATGGTGCCGCCGAACGGCCCATCTGCTGCGCGCTGTTCGTCGACATGAATCCATTGGTGGTCGTCAGTCGCGTCTGCGAAGCGGTCGATGCGCTCTTGGGTGACCTCGATCCACTCCGACGTGCCGATCTGCTTGCCTGCAATCGATGGCAGCTCATCCAGTTGGATGGCCATGGTCTGTGTCATCGGTTCTCCTCGTTGTTCGAGTCGGTGTTGTTCGAGTTGGTGTTCTGCTCGGGCAGCAGCCCGAGCACCCGGGCGGCGTTGGCGAGCAGGATCTTCGGCCGGATCTCGTCAGAGATCGGAAGTGTTGCGAAATCGCGCAGCCAGCGCTCAGGGGTCAGCATGGGAAAGTCGGATCCAAACAGCACCTTGTCTTGCAGGAAGGAGCCTGCAGCACGCACAAGCTGGGCTGGAAAGTATTTGGGACTCCACCCTGAGAGGTCGATGGCGACATTCTTCTTGTGGGTCGCCATCGAGATCGCAGCATCCTGCCATGGAACCGACGGATGCGCCAGGATCAGGCTCAGCTCGGGCAGCTCGGCGGCCACATCATCCAGCAGCATCGGGT
>DATMTC010000244.1:0-3190 GCA_035565115.1 Microbacteriaceae bacterium
CTTCCCTTCCCTGCTGAGATATGGCCGCGGCGGCTACTTCGCTCGCACGGCGCGCTAAAGCGCTCCATCTTTGGGGCGCTCGTATGCAGATCCGGCATCGTGAACGACGCTGTTCCTGCAACGTTGCAGGTCAGCTAACCATACGAATTTGTCTGGGCGCAAGAGCCGCAGCGAAAAAATCTGCAACGTTGCACGAAACCGTTGGAACTGTATACGATGTGGCGGCGACTATCGACCGCTCCGCCATGGGCGGCTCACCGTGATGGAGGTTCGTCTGATGAATGCGCTCGTGCGGAACGGAGCAGCTGAGCGCGCGGCCCAGGCGTCCACGGCTCTGGATGCTGTCGCTCTGCTGCCCGGTCTGTTTGACGCGCGCCGCCAGCTCAACCGGCGGTACCTGCTGAGTCTGTCCGTCGAAAACCTCCTGCAGAACCATCGGCTCGAGGCCGGCATCGGACGCTCGGGCATCCTGCGCGGCGACCTGGCCCGCGGTGACGATCGGCACTGGGGATGGGAGACGCCCGGCTCGCCGATGCGAGGTCACTTCGTCGGCCACTGGCTCTCGGCCGCCGCACGCGAAGTGGCCGTGACTGACGACGCCGAGCTTCGTGCGCGCGTCGACGCAGTGGTGCGCGGGCTCGAGGAGTGCCAAAACGAGAACGGCGACGGCTGGGTGTTCGGCATCTCTGCGCGCCTGCTCCATCGTTTGGCTGCCGGTAAGGCGGTGTGGGCGCCGCAGTACGTGGCGCACAAAACGCTGATGGGGCTCGTTGACGTTGCGCGGGATCTCGGTGATCGACGCGCGCTTGCGATCGCTGTGAAGGCCGCCAGCTGGTTCGATGCGTGGAGCTCGGAGATCGATCCGGAACGCTTCGCCGACCTGCTCGACATCGAGACCGGCGGCATGATCGAGGTGTGGGCGGATCTTCTTGAGCTCTGTGCCGATGAACCCTGTGCTGATGGCGTGCCCGCCGCCGAGGTTTTCGCCCGGCTGCTCGAACGCTATCGCCACAGTCGGTTCTTCGACCCGCTGGTCGCCGGCCACGACGTGCTGACCAATGGGCACGCGAACACGACCATCCCCGAGGTTCTTGGTGCCGCCCGTGCGTACGAGGTCACAGGAGACGAGCGGTGGCGTGCGGTTGTCGAGGCGTACTGGCGCTCGGCCGTCACCGATCGGGGAGCGTTCTGCACCGGCGGTCAGAGCGCCGGCGAAATCTGGACGCCACCGTTCGAGTTCGCGGCCAGGCGCGGCGACAAAAACCAGGAACACTGCGTTGTCTACAACATGGTCAGACTGGCCGACGTGCTCTTCCGGTGGACGGGCGAGGTTGAGTATCTCGACTACATCGAGGCCAACACGCTCAACGGAATTCTGGCCCAGCAGCATCCGGCCACCGGCATGGTCGCCTACTTTCTTCCGCTCGCCGGTGGTGCGCGCAAGAACTGGGGCTCGCCCACCGAGCACTTCTGGTGCTGTCACGGAACACTCGTGCAAGCGCACACGCGTCACTCATCCACCATCTACTACGAGGCGCAGCAGTCCATCACGGTCGCGCAATACATCCCATCGACACTGACGACCGTTGCCGGCGACGTGCCAGTGACGATCGAGCTGGAAACCGGTGACGACATGACGGATGTTGCCGGTGGCGGCGGGAGTTCGGCAGGCAGCCGGCATCGGCCGCAGGCCTGGGACATCCGGCTGAAGGTGACTGCCGAGCGTGCCGTGCGCACGATGATCCGGTTGCGAGTTCCCGAGTGGGTGGCGGGTGAGCCTGTGCTCCAGGTCAACGGGTCATCGGTCGCACCGGTGTCGCAGCGGGGCTTCATCGAACTGGAGCAGGAATGGCACGACGACGAAATCCAGCTGCGACTCCCGGTCGGTCTTCGCGCGGTCGGTATACCGGATGAACCGACCACGGTGGCGTTCACATATGGACCGGTTGTTCTGGCAGGCGAATGCGACGCGGAGGTGGCGATCGACCTGGGCGGCGGCAGCGCCGTTGATCTCATTCGCCCGCACAACGAGCGCCAATGGACGCAGTGGCTGTCGGGATGGCGCATCGTCGGTCAAGACGTCTCGATTCGGCTGCGTCCGTTATACGAGATCGCCGACCAGTCGTACTCGGTCTATTTTCCAACCCGCTGACTCTGCTCGCTTGGGCAGTCGAGACTCTCAACAGAAAAGGTGAGCATGGCATCCGTTCCACCGATGGGCTGGAATAGCTGGGATTCGTATGGCACGACCGTGACAGAGGCCGAGGTCGTGGCGAACGCGGCGTTCGTGAGGGACCATCTGCTGCACGCGGGCTGGAACACGGTTGTCGTGGATATCGCCTGGTATGACCCGGATGCTCGCGCGCACGGTTACAACGCGCAGCCGCAGACGACGCTGGACGAGTGGGGGAGGCAGCTGCCTGCGCCTGGCCGCTTTCCGTCCGCCGCAGACGGTGGCGGATTCAGTCAGCTGGCCGATACCGTTCACGCGATGGGCCTGCGCTTCGGCCTTCACGTGATGCGTGGCATCCCGCGCCTGGCCGTTGAGCGCGACCTGCCGGTCTTCGGCACGTCGTTCACTGCTGGGGCCGTCGCCGATCGTGAACAGGTTTGCGCGTGGAACAGCGACAATTTCGGGCTCGATCACACGCACCCTGGGGCGCAGGCATACTACGACTCACAGGTGGCGTTGTTCGCAGAATGGGGCGTCGACTTCATCAAGGCGGACGACATGCTCGCGCCGTATCATGCGGCCGAGATCGAAGCGTATTCGCGGGCGATCGCCCGGAGCGGCCGACCGATTGTGCTCTCGCTGTCCCCGGGCACCTCGCTGTCGACGCGGCATATTTCCCACCTGAAGGAGCACGCGCAGATGTGGCGCATCTCCGACGACCTGTGGGACCGGTGGGAAGACATCCACGCCCAGTTCGCTCGGCTCGCCCGCTGGGCACCGTTGCAGACCTCGGGTGGATGGGCTGACGCCGATATGCTGCCGCTTGGACGCATCGGTTTGCGTGCAGAGCGGGGCGAGCCGCGTTCGAGCTTGCTCACCGCCGACGAGCAGCAGACGATGCTCACGCTGTGGGCGATGGCGCGTTCCCCGTTGATGGTCGGCGGTGATCTGCCGAGCAGCGACGATCAGACTATTTCGCTGCTGGCCAATCCGGCGCTGCATCGCGTGCTCGCGGAC
>DATMTC010000245.1:0-15003 GCA_035565115.1 Microbacteriaceae bacterium
TGCGCGCCGGTGCAAGCGGATTCCTGCTCAAAGACGCCAGGCCCGCCGAGTTGCTCGGAGCGATCCGCTCGGTGGCTGCAGGCGACGCCGTCGTCTCCCCTCGGATCACCAAGCGGATGCTCGAGCTCTTCGGAACCTCCCTGCCCACCTCGGCAGCCGCGCACGATGCGACAGCGCCGCTGACGCCTCGAGAGCGGGAGATTCTGCTCGCGATCGCAGAAGGCCTCTCAAACGGTGAGATCGCTGGGCGCTTCTTTCTCACCGAGTCGACCGTGAAAACCCACGTCGGCAGGGTTTTGTTCAAGCTGGGGCTGCGTGACCGAATCCACGCTGTCATCTTCGCCTACGAGAACCACCTGATCGCATAGTCGGCTTCGCACGGTTCAGAGTTCGCTCAGAGCGCCGCCGCTAAACTCGTGAAGCAATGCATACGACCGCCGTCACCGTACTCACAACCGTACTCACGACAACGCCACTGACCCACTGGATCAACGACTTCTACAACACGTTCCTTGGCAGACTCGCGACGATCGCGCTGATCATCGTGCTGTCGTTTTTGGCCAGCTGGATTCTTCGGCTGGTGATCAGGCATGTCGTCTCGCGCATCGTCAACGGCGTGAAAAAAGGCCAGAACGTGCAGGACACGCAGGCGCTGGTTTCCTCTCCTCTCGCGGCGGTGCGCGTCGTGCAGCGCACCAGAACACTCGGCACGGTTCTCAGTAACATCGTGAATGTCGTGATCGTGATCATCGCGATCATCCTGGTCGTCAACACCATCAACAAAGACATCATCGGCTCGTTCGCGCTGCTGACGGCGGCCCTCGGGGCCGGGCTCGGTTTCGGCGCGCAGAACATCGTCAAAGACGTGCTCAACGGCCTGTTCATGGTGATGGAGGATCAGCTCGGTGTGGGTGACGTCGTCGATCTCGGTCCTGCAACCGGAGTTGTCGAGGCTGTCGGCATCCGCATCACACAGATTCGCGACGTGAACGGCACGCTCTGGTTCGTGCGGAACGGAGAGATCCTGCGCGTCGGAAACATGTCGCAAGGCTGGGCGCGTGTCATCGTCGACCTCGCCGTGCCGTACGACTCGGATGTCACCGCAGTGCAAGACCGGATGTTCGAGACAGCGCAGTCGCTGGCTTCGACCCCGAAATGGCGTTCGCGTGTGCTCGAGAAGCCCGAGCTATGGGGTATGGAGTCGATTTCTGACGACGCCATCGTGCTGCGCATCGTGCTGAAGACCAGAACCACCGCGAAGGATGACGTCGCACGCGAACTCCGTGCGCGGCTCAAGGCGGCGCTCGATGAGATGGACGTGAAGCTGCCCAGCCTGAACAGCGTCGTGCTCAGCGGATTCGACGGAGCGGCAAGCATCACAGGAACGCATCCGCCACGCACCAATCCGGTGCGCGTCGTGCCTGAGGCCAAGCCGAAGAAGCCGCGCGGACGCAAGGCCAGGCAGCCGCACCCCGGTGCGGTCGATCTGCCTCCGCATGGAAAGGACGCGCAGTGAGCGACCCGATCGCCGGAAGCCAGCTGAGCTTTTACGAGCAGGTCGGCGGGCATGAAACGTTCGAGCGGCTCGTGACCGTGTTCTACGCCGGCGTCGCGACAGATCCCGTGTTGAAGCCGATGTACCCAGAAGACGACCTCGGCCCTGCGGCCGATCGACTGCGGATGTTCCTCGAGCAGTACTGGGGCGGCCCGACCACGTACGGCGAGCGCCGCGGGCATCCCCGGCTGCGAATGCGCCATGTTCCATTCAAGGTCAACCCGCATGCTCGCGACCGCTGGCTCGCGCACATGCGGGTAGCAGTCGAGTCTCTCGAACTCTCCCCGTTGCACGAAGAAACGCTCTGGAGCTACCTGGAACGGGCTGCGCATGCGATGGTGAATACGTTCGAAGACTAGGTGTTACGAGAACACCCGTGACGAAGGAGTCGCACATGCCGAAGAAGCCCGTCAGCTTTGACGCGATCGTTGTCGGTGCAGGTTTGGCAGGTCTTGTGGCTACTGCCGAACTCGTCGAAGCAGGCAAGCGCGTTGCGCTGGTGGACCAGGAGCCGGAGAGTTCGCTCGGTGGTCAGGCGTGGTGGTCGTTCGGCGGCCTGTTCCTGATCGACTCGCCCGAGCAGCGCAGAATGGGCGTGCACGACTCACTTGAGCTGGCCAAACAGGACTGGTTCGGCAGCGCGGGCTTCGATCGCGACGAAGACGCCTGGCCACGGCGCTGGGCCGAGGCGTACCTCGAGTTCGCCGCCGGGGAGAAGCGAGCCTGGTTACACGAGAAGGGCGTGCGTTTCTTCCCAGTGGTCGGCTGGGCGGAACGCGGCGGATACACGGCGGGAGGGCACGGAAACTCGGTGCCAAGATTCCACATCACCTGGGGCACCGGTCCTGGCATTCTCGATCCATTCATCACCCGCGTGCGCGAGGGCGCACTGGCCGGTCTGGTGACCATGCACTACCGGCGCCGAGTCGACGAGTTGATAACGGAGCATGGTGCCGTGGTCGGCGTGCGCGGGAGCGTGCTTGCTGCGGACACCGCGGCGCGTGGGGAGGCCACCAATCGCACGGTGACAGGTGATTTCGAGTTGCGCGCATCCGCCGTCATCGTCGCAAGCGGCGGCATCGGAGGAGACCAGGCACTCGTGCGCAAGAACTGGCCGAAGTCGATGGGCAAACCTCCGAAGCGGATGCTCACCGGCGTGCCTGCACACGTCGATGGGCGGATGCTTGCCATCAGCGAGCAAGCCGGTGCCAGGGTGATCAACCGCGACCGCATGTGGCACTACACCGAAGGCATCACGAATTGGGCGCCGGTGTGGGATCGTCACGGCATCCGCATTCTGCCCGGGCCGTCGTCGCTGTGGCTTGACGCGACAGGACGCAGGCTGCCCGCGCCGCTCTTCCCCGGTTTCGATACGCTCGGTACCCTTCAGCACATCCTGAAGACCGGTTACGACTACAGCTGGTTCGTGCTTACTCAGAAGATCATCGAGAAGGAGTTCGCGCTGTCAGGAAGCGAGCAGAATCCTGACCTCACGGGCAAAGACCTCAAACTCCTCGCCAAGCGTGTCACGCCGGGAGCACCCGGTCCGGTCGAGGCGTTCAAGCAGAAGGGTGCGGATTTCGTCGTCGCCGACTCGCTGCACGCTCTGATCGATGGAATGCAGCGCCTCTCGGATGTGCCACTCGATGCATCGCTGATCGAGCGCGAGATCCGCCAGCGCGACGGGCAACTCGACAACGACTTTTCCAAAGATGCGCAGATCACCGCGATGCGCGGCGCCCGCCGCTATCTCGGCGACAAGCTGATCCGGGTGGCCGCTCCGCACAAGCTTCTCGACCAGAAGGCCGGTCCGCTCATCGCTGTGAAGCTGCACATCCTGACCCGCAAGACCCTCGGCGGCATCGAAACCGATTTGAGTGGTCGCGCCATTGGCGCAGACGGTGCCCCGATCGCTGGTCTCTATGCGGCAGGTGAGGTCAGCGGGTTCGGTGGAGGCGGCATCCACGGCTATCGGTCGTTGGAGGGCACGTTCCTCGGCGGATGCTTGTTTTCCGGACGACACGCAGGGCGCGCTGTGGCACGCCAGGCCTAGCCGCGATCAGTCGCGACGACGGTACGAGTTGACCATCGGGCAGTCGAACGGGTCACTTGCCGCAAGGCCGACACGGTTCAGGTAGCGGATGACGATGCCGTACGACTCGAACAGCGTGGTCTCGGTGTACGGAATGTTGTTCTCCAAGCAGTGCGCACGCACGATTTCACGAGCGCGGCGCAGAGCCGGCCGCGGCATGCTTGGGAACAGGTGATGCTCAACCTGCAGATTGAGGCCGCCCATCAACGCGTCGATGAACCGGCTGCCGCCGATGTTGCGCGAGGTAAGAATCTGCCTGCTGAGGAAGTCGACATTCGAGCCCTCGGCGATCAACGGCATTCCCTTGTGGTTCGGCGCGAAGCTCGAACCCATGTAGAAGCCAAGCACCGCCAGTTGCACGACGATGAACACGCAGGCAATCAGCGGTGACATGAACGTGAAGACCAGACCGAAAAGCAGCGCGAAATGGGACAGTATCAAAACGATCTCGAGTGCGCGCTTCTTGAACGGGGCCGGCCCGAACACGGCAATCGCGCCGTGCTTGTGCAGGTTGAATCCTTCAAGCAGCAAGAGAGGAAAGAAGAGATATCCCTGCCGCTTGGTGATCGCCCGCACGAGGCCGCGGCTTTCGACCGCATCCTCCTCGAGGAATGAGATCGTGTCCTTCTCGATATCGGGGTCCTTGCCGACCGTATTCGGGTTGGCGTGGTGACGGGAATGCTTCGTCATCCACCAGCCATAGCTCAGGCCGATCACCAGGTCCCCCAGGATCAGACCGAGACGGTCGTTAGCCTTCCCTGATGCGAAGATCTGCCGGTGGGCTGCCTCGTGCGCGAGGAACGCGAACTGAGTCAAGATCAGACCGAGTGCGACAGCGACGAGCACTTGCCACCAGGAGTCGCCCAGCATGACGATCGTGGCGACAGCCGCACCCAGCGCCACGGTCAGACCGGACAGCAGGGTGATGTAGAAGCCACGGCGACGATCCAGCAGCCCCTCGGCCTTGACAGTTCGCGACAACATGGCGAAGGCGCTCGTCTGTGGCGAGCCTTCCTTCTTGCGCCCAGCCGTCAGGATAAAGCGCGGGTCACGTTGTGGCGCGCGTGCCGTATCCGGAAGAATTGTCGCTGTCATCGTCACCTTTCTGCACCTGGAAGCTCCACGTACACCGGCACGTTATGTCAGCGATTCCGGCGGATGCATCCCACCGGGGAGCGGGAAAGCACCCCGTACCGCCGTATGGTGCACAGACGCGACCACCCTTTCGGGACCACCCTTTCGCTCGCGCAAGTCGATAGTCTGTGCGGCATGACGAGATACGCACTGAGCGATCACGAGAGCGTCGAAGTCATCGCGACCACGCCGCAGGAGTTGCTTGTCGAAGCGCGCTATCTGCCAGGGGCCGCTCCCCCGCCGTTGCACTGGCACCCGGCACAGACGGAACGGTTTGAGGTTCTCGAGGGAACGCTTGCTGTGACCATCGGCGAAGAGGAGCGGCTGCTTCTGCCCGGGCACACGCTCGAGGTTCCGCCACAGACCGTGCACAGAATGTGGAACCCCGACCAGGTGCAGACGCTGGCCAGGTGGAGCACGACGCCGGCAATGCGTACCGAGTCATGGTTCGCGCGCATCTCGGCGCTTCACGACCGCCACGCGAGCGGACTGCTCGACCTCGTCGTTGCAGCCAGGGAATACCGCGACGTTTTCGTTCCAGCCATCCGTCCCGCGTTTCTCGCCGGGCCTGCGGTTGCAACACTCGCCGCAATCGGTCGGATGCTCGGCCGCGGCAGAGCCTGAAGCACTACTGCTTGAGAGTCCACGGCGGCCGACGAACAAGCACGTGGCCCCTGCTGGTTGACACCCGCGTCCACGGCCCGGTCTCGAAGATTGGGATTTCGTCTTCTCCGCCGAGAAATCCAAGGCTGAACGCCGCGAAGGCCGCACCAGCCGGCAGATAGTCAACGCCGTCAACCGCGCGACCCCAGACCTCTGCGCGCACCCGTTGCACGAGCTGCTCACCGGTCCCGGTGGGAACGGCGGCCGCGACCTCGTCAATCCCCGACCTCGCAGTCGATTCCAGGACGCCAGCTGTTGTCTGGCCGACCCGCAGCCATCCGCCGCGAGGCGGTGAGATTCCCGCCCAGGTCACCGTGCTGACCTCGAGCGGCATCCGAAGCCCGATCGGGGCATCCGGCTGCACCGCCGCGGCGTCCACTCGGGCGAGCCGATCCAGCAGCGAACGTGTCGGAACCACGGAGTCGAACTCGACGGCCGGGTCGGTGGCGAACGTTCGCAGGCCGAGGACTGTCGGCGAACGGTCCATCAGTCCGTGCGGGTACAGGATCGCCGTGTACACGGCGAGCACTCCCGATCCTGCGATCATGCGCACCGAACCGTCCTCGACGCGCCCAGCACGCGAGAGGAAGACCTGAAGGTCGGACACGGCGTGGGAATCGACCAGGGAGAATAACTGACTCATCTGCTGTCTAAACTACCTAAGGCAACGACAGAACACGACATCCGAGAGGGAGGCACCATGACCGAGCCTTTCGATGGAATGCTCGCTGCTCTCGACCTCACAGACACGGGCGCTCGCACCGACGAGGACATCTTCACTGGCATCAGCCAATGGATGCCGCACGGGCGCGTGTTCGGAGGCCAGGTTCTCGCCCAATCGCTGGTCGCTGCGATGCGCACCATGCCGGATGATCGTGCCGTTCACTCGATGCACGGCTATTTTCTACGGGCAGGCGATGTCGACAAACCGATCACCTTCGCGGTTGATCGCGTGCACGACGGCAGGTCGTTCTCGGCCAGGCGCACTCAGGCGTATCAGAACGGCGTGCCGATCCTGTCGATGATCGCGTCGTTCCAGAGCGCTTCGAGCGGGCTGGACCATCAGGTCGAGATGCCGACCGACCTGCCGCAACCGGAAGACCTGCCAGACTCGGCCGCAACACTCATCGACGTCGACCACCCAGTCGGGCGCTACTGGGCGACGCAGCGGCCGTTCGACATGCGGCACATCACCTCGCCCGTCTATCTCACGGTCGAGGGGGACCACGTTGCCCACCAAGCGGTGTGGATCAAGGCGCTTGGCACGCTCCCTGACGACGACAATCTGCATCGGGCCGCGCTCGCGTTCGCCAGCGATTACACGATCTTGGAATCGGTCTTCCGCCGCCACGGGTTGGCCTGGGCAACTCCAGGGCTCAAGGTCGCGAGCCTGGATCACGCGATGTGGTGGCATCGGTCGGGCCGCGCAGACGAGTGGATGCTGTACGTGCAGGAGTCCCCGAGCGCGTCTGGCGGTCGTGGTCTCGCACAGGGTCGCATTTACAGTCGCAACGGCGCGCTCCTTGCCAGCGTGGCCCAAGAGGGCATGGTCCGCATCCCACGCGACTGATGTCAGCAGATCGATAGCCGACGTCGTCGAGAATCGATAGCGAGACGCGTTCGCAGAAGGAGCAATAATGACCGACCGCACGACCGTGACACGACGCACTCTGTTCGCCGTTGGTGGAGCTGGGGCCACGGCCGTGGCGCTTGCAGCCTGTAGTGGCGCGCAAGGTAACGACCCTGGTGCCGGCGCGAATGTCGCGACGCCAAGCGCCGATGGCACGTTCGATCTCAAATCCATTCCCGTCGGCGGTGGCATCTCCGCCAAGGTCAACGGAGCTCCTGTCGTTCTCGAACAGCCGACGGCGGGCAAAGTTGTCGCGTTCAGCGCCATTTGCACTCATCAAGGATGCGTTGTTGCGCCGGCGGACAATCGCTTCGATTGCCCGTGCCACGGTTCCCAGTTCGACGGTGCGACAGGAAAGGTGCTGCACGGCCCGGCAACAAAGCCGTTGCCGTCACTGACCGCAACGGTGAATGGCACTCGGGTAACCGTGTCCTGACGGGTTTAGCCGCGGCGCCTGAAGTCCACAGGCTCGTCGAGGTATGGTTCCCATGCTGCGCGTTCGACCGCGTTGATCCTGCGCGGCCTGCCTGTCGCGGCATCGACCAATGCGATGGTGGTGCTGGCCTTGGTGAACAGCACATCTGGGTCGCTCCCCCGCGGGGAATGCACCTCGTAGCAGACTTCTAGGCTGGCGCCGCCGAGGCGTCCGAGCCACAGCTGCACGTCAAGCGGTGGCCGCAGGTACGGAATCGGTGCGAGGTACTCGATCTCCTGCCGCGCGATCAGCGTCAGCGTGTCGGCTCCGGGCCGGCCATCGAGCACCGCCGTGGTGGCCCCGACAAGGCTCTCGGCGTCATCTGCAACCCAGAACGCCTGGATGCGCGCCTCTTCGAGAAGGCGCAGCATCGAGGCGTTGTTGACGTGACCGTACGCATCCAGATCGCTCCACCGCAATCCGGTCGGCACATGCAGCCTCATGGTCAGTCTCTGGTGAGCTTGCGATATGCGGAACGGTGTGGTTTTGCGGCATCCGGCCCGAGGCGTTCCACCTTGTTCTCTTCGTATGCCTGAAAGTTGCCTTCGAACCAGTACCAGTTCGCGGGGTTCTCTTCCGTGCCCTCGTAGGCGAGGATGTGGGTGGCGATTCGGTCGAGGAACCACCTGTCGTGTGTGATGACCACGGCACATCCTGGGAACTCGAGCAGCGCGTTCTCCAAGCTCGACAGGGTTTCGACGTCGAGGTCGTTTGTCGGCTCGTCGAGCAGCAGCAGATTGCCGCCCTGCTTGAGCGTGAGGGCGAGGTTGAGACGGTTGCGTTCTCCACCGGAGAGCACGCCTGCCGGCTTCTGCTGATCCGGTCCCTTGAAACCGAAGGTCGACACGTATGCGCGAGATGGAACCTCGGTCTTGCCGACCTGAATGTAGTCGAAACCGTCGGATACGACCTCCCAGAGTGTCTTCTTCGGGTCGATTCCACCTCGGCTCTGGTCAACGTATGAGATCTCAACTGTCTCGCCGATCTTCAGGTCGCCGCTGTCGAGCGGTTCGAGCCCCACGATCGTCTTGAACAGGGTGGTCTTTCCAACACCGTTCGGTCCGATGATGCCGACGATTCCGTTGCGAGGCAACGAGAAGCTGAGATCGTCGATCAGCATGCGGTCTCCGAAGCCCTTGCGCAGACTCCTGGCTTCCAGGACCACCTGGCCAAGGCGCGGGCCGGGCGGAATCTGGATCTCTTCGAAGTCCAACTTCCTGGTGCGCTCGGCCTCTTCAGCCATCTCTTCGTAGCGGGCGAGGCGCGCCTTCGACTTCGCCTGCCGCCCCTTTGCGTTGCTTCGCACCCAGTCGAGTTCGTCGGAGAGACGCTTTGCGAGCTTCTGATCCTTTTTGCCCTGGACCTTCAGCCGCTCCTGCTTCTTCTCCAGGTAGGTCGAGTAGTTGCCCTCATACGGATACAGATGCCCACGGTCGACTTCGGCGATCCACTCCGCGACGTGATCAAGGAAGTACCTGTCGTGTGTGACGGCGAGCACTGCACCGTGATACTGCGCGAGGTGCTGTTCCAACCACAGCACGCTCTCGGCGTCCAGATGGTTTGTCGGCTCGTCGAGCAGCAGAAGGTCAGGCTTCTGGAGCAGCAACTTGCACAGTGCGACCCGGCGCTTCTCACCACCGGAGAGCACCGCAACCTGTGCGTCCGACGGCGGGCAGCGCAGTGCGTCCATGGCTTGCTCGAGCTGCGAGTCGAGGTCCCAGGCGTCCGCGGCGTCGATCTGCTCTTGAAGCGTGCCCATCTCGGCCAGCAGCGCGTCGAAGTCAGCGTCTGGCTCGGCCATGGCCGCCGAGATCTCGTTGAAGCGATCGACCTTGAGCTTGATATCTCCGAGGCCCTCTTGCACGTTCTCTAGCACGGTCTTGGATTCGTCGAGCTCCGGCTCCTGCATCAGGATTCCGACGCTGTACCCCGGGCTGAGTTTCGCCTCGCCGTTGCTCGGCGTGTCCAAGCCGGCCATGATCTTGAGGATCGTGGACTTTCCAGCGCCGTTCGGACCCACCACGCCGATCTTCGCGCCAGGCAGAAACGCCATCGTGACGTCGTCGAGGATGAGCTTGTCGCCCACCGCCTTGCGGGCACGGACCATCGAGTAAATGTATTCGGCCATGCATCCAGTCTATGGGCCGCCGCCTGTGCGGCATCGCCACGCTCGCACGGACTACTGCACGGGTGCGGTCTCTCCGATCAGGCACTTTCCGGTCGAGAGCACGTCTGCCACTTCGCTGTGATAGCCAACACCGTCTCCGCCGTACTGCCCGAGCAAGCATTGGCCGTTGAACAGCACGGAGAACTGGATGGAGCCCGGCGTCAGATTGATCGTCGTCTTGTCT
The DNA here is from genome assembly GCA_035565115.1 of Microbacteriaceae bacterium. Classification (GTDB taxonomy): domain Bacteria; phylum Actinomycetota; class Actinomycetes; order Actinomycetales; family Microbacteriaceae; genus Rathayibacter_A. Next base: position 9,901 of record DATMTC010000245.1, read on the forward strand.
GCGGTGACAGACATGTCAGCCTTGTTGAAGCCGGCCGCGACAAGAGCGTCGGTGAACGTCTTTCCGACCGGATCCGGGTTGGCGGCCAACGTCTTCTCATTGACGTAGTCGAAGAACGGCAGGTTTTGTTTCGCACTGAGTTCTGGACGCAGAATCGGTGCCTGCGTCGGGGTTGCCGTCGGCGTTGCGCTCGCGGCAGCCGTGTGTGTCTTCGAGGGCCGTACCGGCTCCGGCGTGCAACCGCTCAGTGTCATCACCAGCATGAGCAGTGCGGCGCCAGCCGCGACAATGCCCAGAACTGTTCGAGATCGTACGCGGACGGCCCATGTCGGTCGCAGCATGATGGTCTCGCACCTCTCCGACACACTCCTGGGCGCGCCGGTACGAGTCTATGGGGCCAACGCTTTGGATCAGCCGGTAACCAAATCAGGCAGCTGCTCCGGCGCGGCCGGCTGCGGTGGCTCATCGGTGGTCCGCTGCGTGCCGGTCGCAGCCAGTGCCCTGGTGAACGTTGTCGTGCCCCACGCCAGGTCGTGTCCGGCAGAGTCGGCCACGACCTCGACGGCAATGCCTGACTTTTCTCCGGATTTCCACTCGTTGATATGAAGACGCCCGACCACGACGACACGTTGCCCCTTTCTGAATGACGCGCCGAGGTTGCGGGCGAGATTGCCATATGCGGCAACCCTGAACCAGTTGGTTCCGGCGTCTTCCCAGGTGTTACTCGTGTCGTTGTGTCGACGCGTTGTCGACACCAGCCGAAAATTGATAAACGGTTTGCCTTGAGCCGTGGTCCCTTGCTGCGGGTCGGTGCCGATCACGCCGGTCACCGAAATGCTTTCTGCCATCGTTGTCTCCTTCACTCTGTCGATTCACTCTGTTCTTCATCACGCTGCCGCGCACCGTGCGTGGCACGAGGCCCACGGGACGGTGCTCGTGCCAGATCTCGCCGGTCGTGGGCCTCGTGCTTTCGAGTCTGCCTGCACGACTCGCCCAGAAAACCTCCATCGGACCAATCTGTTGAAAGCCCGCGGGAATGGCCGCCTGTTGGGGCGAAGCGATCCCATACGATGGACCGGTGACCTACCTTCCAGCCGCAGACAGATACGAACGAATGCCATACCGCAGAACGGGACGCAGCGGTTTGAAGCTGCCAGCACTCTCGCTCGGGCTGTGGCACAACTTCGGCCACGAGCGCCCCGCCGAGACCCAACGAGCGATTCTGCGCCGCGCGTTCGATAGAGGTGTGACGCATTTCGATCTGGCGAACAACTATGGCCCACCGGCCGGCAGCGCCGAGATCAACTTCGGACGCATCTTCGCCCAGGATTTCCGCCAACACCGCGACGAGATCCTGGTGTCGACCAAAGCCGGATACCTGATGGGACCTGGCCCATACGGCGAATGGGGTTCGCGCAAATACATGCTGTCGTCGCTCGATGCCAGCCTCGGAAGGCTCGGGCTCGAGTACGTGGATATTTTCTACTCTCACCGGCCGGACCCAGACACTCCGATCGAGGAGACGATGGGCGCCCTTGCGACTGCGGTGCATAACGGCAAGGCGCTGTACGCAGGAATCTCGAACTACAGTCCGGAGCAGACCCGCGCTGCCGCTGCCGCGCTTGCCGATCACGGCGTTCCGTTGCTGATCCATCAGCCGAGTTACTCGATGTTCAATCGGCACGTAGAAAACGGACTGCTTCCGGTGCTTGACGAAGTCGGTGCTGGCAGCATCGTCTTTTCACCTCTCGCACAGGGCCTACTGACCGATCGGTACCTCGATGGAACAGTTCCGGCGGGCTCCCGTGCGGCCACCAGCCGGTTTCTTTCCGGTTCACAGATCACCGAGACATATCTGCAGCGCGCACGAGCCCTGAATGAGATCGCCGGGCGGCGCGGCCAGAGCCTCGCACAACTCGCGATCACGTGGGTGCTGCGTCACAGCCAAGTCACGAGCGCCCTGATCGGCGCTTCGAGCGTCGCGCAGCTGGACCAGAACATCGCTGCACTCGACGCTGCACCGCTGAGCGCAGAGGAACTCAGCGCAATCGATCAGTTCGCCGTAGACGGAACCGGTCGTTCATAACGTTTTCGTCATGCGCGCGGCACGCCTAACCGCAATCCACTAACGTCGCGGATAACCTACGGCACATGCAGTGGTGGAATGAATTCGTAGACTGGTTCACATCGTCAGACACACGGCCCGTGTTGTTCAGTGCGGCAGTGATCTTCGTCGCCATCATCGTGGCGGCTCTCCTGTCCGCCTGGATTGCGAAGGGAGCGCTCAAAGGACTGCTCTCTCGCACCGATCGCGAGCAGAAGGCATCCGCCATCGCGGCGCTCGTCGACGCGGCCACCGAGGCGTCCGTCTGGAATTCGCTGACACCTCAGGAGCAGGTGATGTCGGATCGCGCGGTCGGACAGGCAGACATCCTTGTGCGTCTTCTGCCGATCAAGGGCGCCGGTGCTGCTGCGAATTGGGCCAGCCATCAGCTCGCCGAGATGAAGCGCAACTCGGCGACATTCGGCTACCAGCTCGACCCGGCGATCGCCGAGTTCCGCGATCGGCTCATCGAGTGGCAGAACAGTCCGTCTCGCGCGCGCAAAATCTTCCAGAACGATCTCGAACGCTGGCGCTTCGAGACCGCCTCACCGGAGCAGACGCTCGTTGCCGAGCAGGACTCCTGGGTGGCAAACCAGCATCACGAACAGTACGCGAGCGCGTCAACCATCCCGAACAACACGGTGCCGCACAACACGGTGCCGCACGACACGGTGCCGAGTACCACAGTGCCTGGGACCTCGCCAAGCGACGAGACCACCGACTTCGGCTCCATTCCGGTTGGCGCGTTCGCCAATCGTAAGCTGACCGGCCTGCCAGACGCCGCGCCGATCAAACCTGCCGAATAGCGGCGCACCGCTTGTAGCAGCGTACGCATTGCGAGGTTCTTTCAGCGCCACCAGCTGTCGAACAGTGTCGCAGGAGTCGTGCGCTTGTGCCTGGTGGCCAGGTAGCGTGCCTCGATCGCGTCAGCAGCAGCATCCGTCACATCGTGGCCTTCGAGATAGTCGTCGATGTCTGCGTACGACAGGCCAAGGTTGGCTTCGTCGGTCTGGCCAGGTGTGTCGTCGAGAAGGTCAGCGGTCGGTGCCTTCAGAAAGAGCCGAGACGGCGCGCCAAGCTTCTCGAGCATGGCCCTGCCCTGTCGCTTGGTGAGTCCGGTCAGCGGCGTGACGTCGGCGCCGCCGTCACCGAATTTGGTGAAGAATCCTGTGACAGCTTCTGCCGCATGATCCGTTCCGACGACCAGCAGTGCACGTTGGCCCGCGATCGCGTACTGAGCGATCATCCTGGAACGCGCCTTGACGTTCCCCTTCGTGAAGTCGCTCATCGGATCGCCGATCGCATCGACGTACTCTGACTGGAATCCGTCGACCCCGCGCCGAATGTTGAATGTCACCTCGCGCTGCGGCTGGATGAACTTCAAAGCAAGCTGGGCGTCGTCCTCGTCGTGTTGAACGCCGTACGGAAGCCGCACCGCGATGAATTCGGCGGTCGTGCCTGCGCTCGCCAGCCGTTCGACGGCCAACTGGCATAACCGGCCGGCAAGCGATGAGTCCTGCCCGCCGCTGATGCCGAGCACGTAGCCGGATGCTCCGGTCGCGTTCACATAGTCGACCAGGAACCGAACCCGTCGCTCGATCTCCTCTTCGGGATCGATGGTGGGGCTGACATTCAATTCGCTGATGATCTTCGCCTGCAATTCACGCATGTCATGCACCATACCCCCGTCGTGTTTCCCGCTCGTAACGTTCAACGTCCGGGCTCCGACAGGCATACAGTGCGTCGACCGACGCGTGCCCCCGGCAGGAATCGAACCTGCGACCAAGAGATTAGAAGGCTCCTGCTCTATCCGCTGAGCTACGGGGGCAAATGCGATTACACGATACAGCAGGCAGGCGGTTTCGCGTGTTAGATCGCCTTGGCGGCGGCTACGAGCACCTGCTGCACCGTTGGCACGCCTTCTGCACGAAACACCTCGGCGCCTGCCGCGTTGCGCACGATCACGGTCGGCGTGCTCCTGATGCCTTCTGCCACGGCTCGCTCTTCGAATCGAACGACGTCGAGTTCCGTGACCTTTGCCTCTGGCACCAGTCGCGCAGCCTCTGCAAGAACAGCGCGCGTCTGCATGCACGGCTCACAGAACGCTGACGTGAACAGCGTGAGCTCCACAGCTTCTCCTTTGCGATTCGCGCACAAACAACCGATTGCCGTCTGCAATGCCCAGTGTACTTTTGCCGAACGCACGACGACGAGACGGTATTCCTCACCGATTCGTCGTCGGCCGGCAACCGACGCAGCACACAATCGGCCTGTGAAGAACAGCGTTTGGCATCGATATCTGGCTCTTGGCGATCTGATGACCTCCGGGTTCTGTCCGTTGCTGCACACGATTCTCGACGGGCACGCTCGTCTGCACGGCGCCCACCTCGAGTTTTCGACCCTCGCATCGCACGACAGCAGCATCGGTGAGCTTGTCGACGAGCAAGTGCCAATGGCCGTGCGGCTTCAGGCAGACCTCGTCTCCGTATCGGCCGGGACGCGAGACCTCATCCGGCCGGAAGCCGACGTCGACGCGCTGACAGGCGCGCTCGATCGGGGCGTGCGAGCGCTCACCGCGTCGGGAGTGCACGTACTGCTTGCCGGATGTATCGATCCTCAGTTCGGGTTCTTCCCTGCCCCGGTTCGAACGCGCACCGCCGCATTCAACGCGAACGTCTGGAGTATTGCCCGCGACAACGGTTGCACGGTACTTGACCTGTGGAGCATGCGCGAGTTGCAGCATCCGGCGCTGTGGACCGCCGATCACGCACAGCTCAGCGATCGCGGCCACCGGCTGGTGGCCGCACGCGCCGCGCATGCACTGCATGTGCCATACGCCGAGGTGCAACAGCACGGCGCAGTCCAGATCGGCAGCCACCAGTAGACTTGCGGCCATGCCAACTTCCTCGGATCGTCTCGTCTGGATCGACTGCGAAATGACCGGTCTCAACCTCGATGTCGACGAACTCGTCGAGATCGCCGTTGTTGTCACCGATTTC
>DATMTC010000246.1:0-3238 GCA_035565115.1 Microbacteriaceae bacterium
CTGCCTTGACGATCCGACGCGCAGAACGGTCTACGAGTTCATGCGCTCACGCAGCGGCCCGGTCAGCAGGACAGAGACGGCCGATGCGCTCGGTTTGCCGCGCAGCACTGCTTCGTTCCACCTCGACAAACTTGCAGACGATGGCCTGGCGAGCGTTGAGTTCAAGCGGCTCGGCACCCGCACCGGCCCCGGATCCGGCCGCCCAGCCAAGCTGTACCGCGCCACGGAAGCCGAAATCGCGTTCTCGATCCCGCCACGCCGATACGACCTCGCGGCCGAGCTCATGGCCGAGGCCATCGAACGATCGTCTGCAACCGGCTCGACCATTGACTCATCACTGCGAACGGTCGCCCATGACGCTGGCGAGGCGCACGCGAGCGAAGCCGGAGGCATCCGCGAACTGCTAGAAGACGCCGGATATGAGCCGCACGACGAACTCGGCGGATTCACTCTAGGCAACTGTCCGTTCCATCGGCTCGCCGCAGGGCACGCTGCCACCGTGTGCTCCCTGAACCTTGCGTTCCTCGAGGGTGCGCTCGAGGCCGATGATGCACACGCGGTGACCGGCGAGACGGATGGCGCACCGTGCTGCGCACGGATTGTGAGAGTCGGCCCACCTGACTAGGTGCCTAGGTGTCGACGTCACCTGGCCGCAGCCCGCACCGCCAGCACGGCTCGGTGCGCGATTCGAGCACCGCGCCGCACTCCGGACACAATTTTGCGAGCCAGCACGCAGGGTCACCGCCCTCGGACGCATCTAGCGAACCGCGAGATTCTTCCGCATCCATCTTCAGCGCTCCTTTGCCCCAGATGACACCGCCGATGAGACTCAATGCCAGCTTAACTCCGGCCCACCAGACACTCTCAGCAAGCCATCAGCTGACGCGCAGATACTGGGAGTCATGAACGCCGGACCCCGCATCCTTATTGTCGACGACGAGCCGAACATCCGCGACCTCCTGACCACAAGCCTTCGATTCGCCGGCTTTGCCGTGCGTGCGGTTGGCAATGGTGCTCAGGCGATCTCAGCGGTCCTCGAAGAGGAGCCTGACCTGATCATCCTGGACGTCATGCTCCCAGACATGAACGGCTTCGGGGTGACGAAGCGCCTGCGCGGTGCAGGCTACACCGCGCCGATCCTGTTCTTGACAGCGAAGGACGACACAGAAGACAAGATCATGGGACTGACGGTGGGCGGCGACGACTACGTCACCAAGCCGTTCAGCCTCGACGAGATCGTCGCTCGCATCAAGGCGATTCTGCGGCGCACCATGCAGGCAGACGACGACGCGGTCATCCGCGCAGGCGAGCTGACGATGGACCAGGACACCCATGAGGTTTTCGTCGGAGACACCGGTGTCGAGCTCAGCCCGACCGAGTTCAAGCTGCTGCGCTATCTCATGCTCAACCCGAACCGCGTTCTGAGCAAGGCGCAGATCCTCGACCACGTGTGGGAATACGACTTCAATGGCGACGCGGGCATCGTCGAGAGTTACATCTCATACCTGCGCCGCAAGGTGGATGCGCACTCGAGCGAGCCGCTGATCCAGACCAAGCGCGGCTTCGGTTACATGCTCAAGGCGGCCAAGGCTTAAGCTCAGCATTCGGCCGTAGGCTCGTCTCCTATGCAGAGTTCAGTTCTCGACAAATGGAACGCGATTTCTCTGCGTACCAAGATCACCGGAGTCACGGTGCTCGTCTTGACATTCGGGCTCTTGGTCTCTGGCGTCGGCACGATGACGATGCTCAAACCGGTTCTCAGAACGCAACTGGACAATCAGCTGCAAGCCGCTTCGCAGAACGTCAACCCGTACATCTATCCGTCCGATTCCGATTCGAACGGCAAGGTTGCAGGATCGCCTGGCAGCGCGCCTGTTTACTTCGTCGCCCTGTACAACGACAAGGGCAAGTTCATCAAGCGAAACTGGCTTGACAAGAATTCAGACGACCTGCCGAGCATCCCCACCTCGATGACGCTCCAGCAGGGTGTGGCATGCTCCAAACAGGGCATAACGGATCGTCCGAGCATTGATGGCAGAAGCTCGTTCCGCAGCCTGTGCACCGTCGTGAGCTTCACAGACGCGAACCCAACACCGAACGGCACTGCGATCGTCGCCGTTTCAACCGGCCAGATCAACGCGATCATCGCCAGCTATCTGTCGATCTTCCTTGTGCTTGGGATCGTGGTGGTGGTCGTCGGGGCCGTCTTGACCCGGATGATCGTTGGCACCACATTCGCGCCGCTTCGACAGGTGGAACTCACCGCAGCCGCGATCGCCGACGGCGACTTCAGCCAGAGGCTCGGTGGCGCGACACCGAACACCGAGGTCGGCAGACTGAACCGATCGTTGAACACAATGCTGAACCGCATCGACCGCGCGTTCAAAGACCGGGCGCGCACGATCGAGCAGATGCGCCGATTCGTCGGTGATGCCAGCCACGAGCTGCGCACACCGCTGGTGTCTGTGCGCGGATACGCGGAGCTCTATCGAATGGGGGCGCTGCAGAAGCCGGAAGACATCGCCCAGGCGATGGAGCGCATCGAAAAAGAGGCGATCAGGATGGGCGGTCTCGTCGAAGACCTGCTGCAGCTGGCCCGTCTCGACGAGACGAAACCGCTCGAGCTCACACTGGTCGATTTGCTGCCCCTTGCCAGGGATGCAGCGCTCGATGCAAACGCTGCGCACCCGGGACGAGACGTCACAGTTGTCACCTCACTGCCGCTTGTCTCCGTGCCAACCCCGGGACCGTCTGCGCGACAGCCAAGCGCCGAGACGGTCGAGCGCCATAACGGTGCGCCACCCAACGGCAACGGCACCGGGCCGATCTCATTCGCGGGTGCAACGCTCGCCAGGTTGCGCGGACGGCGCCCGCGCAAGCAAGAGCTCGGAACCGAAACGGTCCCACTCGAGCTTCACGACATCCCTGAGCCCGCGACAGTGCAACCGGTCGTGCTCGCCCAAGAGAACCGGCTGCGCCAGGTGCTCAACAATCTGATCGGGAACGCGGTCAGGTACACCAAGGATGGCACTCCGATCGAGATCGGCGTCGTTGTCGAAGCGGACACTCAGCGCGCGAGACTCGATGTCATCGACCACGGCGAAGGCATCCCGCCCGAGATCCGCGAGAAGATCTTCCAACGCTTCTGGCGAGCAGACACGTCTCGCACCCGTGAGACAGGCGGCAGCGGCCTTGGCTTGGCCATCGTGTCCTCCATCGTTGCCGCCCACAATGGCAC
>DATMTC010000247.1:0-2205 GCA_035565115.1 Microbacteriaceae bacterium
GCCATTGTCTTCGATGCTCACCCGAATGCTGGCCGAGCTGTATTCGACGGCTGCGTCGACGATACTTGCGTCTGCCGCGTGCCGCAGCACGTTCGTCAGGGATTCCTGCACGACGCGATAGACCGTCAGTTGCAGCCCTGGATCGTCCGGCGCCGTGCCTGTAACGCTGAACCGCACGGGCAGGCCTGCCGCCCTGAATCGGTCGACCAGCTGCGAGATGTCGGATGCTCCTGGTTGCGGCTCGAGCGCGGCGACGCCCCCGACCGGGCTCTCGTCGAGAACGCCGAGCATGCGGCGCATGTCGGTTAGTGCGTGGCGCCCGGTCTCGGCGACCCGGCGCATCGCATCCGCAGAGCGATCGGGCGCGGAAGCGGTGAGTGCGGCGGATCCGTCTGCAAGGCTGACCATGACGGTGAGGCTGTGCGAGATGATGTCGTGCATTTCTCTGGCAATCCGTGATCGTTCGGCTGCCGTCGCCAGTTGTGCCTGCTGGTCGCGTTCGCGCGCCAACTGTGCTGCACGGTCGATGAGCGCCTCGAGGTAGCGCTTGCGGTTACCGACATTCACGCCGATGAGCACGGACATCAACAGGAAGACGCCGTACACGATCGCCGGGTGGCTGCCGTTGAACGGCACCGCGTTCGGCAGCGGCAGGGCGGCGCCGATGATGATGGCGACGATTGTGCTTGCGAGCCCGATCCAGGCTGCGCGGTTCGAGTGGTATACGGCCACCGAGTACAGCGTGAAGCAGACTCCGACGGCAAGGATCGAGTGCAGGGAGTTCGCGGTGAGCGCGGCGCACAGGATTGCGACGGTCAAGGCGAGCAGCGGCGTTCGGCGACGGAACAGCACGGCAGCCACGGAGATGACGGCAACGATCGGACCGGATACGGCAATTGCAGGAACGGCCTGCACCGCCGGGCTGACTGCCATCGTGGTGAGAGATCCGAAGACGATCGGCAGCGCGTACAGCGCGGCGATGAGTGAATCCGTGAGCCACGGGTGTCGCCCCCAGAATCGGCGAATGACGCCGGGCGGTTTCGGCAGACGCAAATCTCCCTCGGCCGCGGAAGCCGCGCGGCCGAGGGAGAGATTCGGATCTGTCATGGACAGGACTCTACGCGTCCCGTCGCTTGAGCAGCACGGCGCCGATGACGCCGAAGACCAGCACCCAGCCGATCGTCACAGCCAGGCCTTCCCAGCTGGTCAGGTCGACGATCCCTGAGCTCTGGGATCCGCTTGCTGTCGCGGATTCCGTGACGGAGCTCTGGTAGGTGGAGAATTTGCTCCCGGCGCTGGACGGCAGGAATGCCGCGACATTCTGGATCCACTTCGCCTGCGTCAATCCAGACAAGATCTGCAAGATGGTCGGCACGACCAGCAGCAGCCCGAGAACTGTCGCGATGGCGCCCGCGCTGTTCCTGAGGATCGTTCCAAACGTGAAGGCGAACAGTGCAACCAGCGTGAGATAGCCCGCGGCGCCGATCATCGGAAGCATCACCGACCACTGGAACAGGTCCGGCTGCACGTCTTTAGTGCTTAAGATCGGCGCAGCAACCAGGGCGGCGGCTACAACCCCGACCAGGCCGACCACGAACGTTGTGACCGCGAGAACGATCGCTTTGCTGAGGTATGCGCCGACGCGACCAGGCGCGGCCGTCAGGGTGGAGCGGATCATCCCGGTCGAATATTCACCCGTGACCACAAGCGCCCCAAGCACCGCGACGATCAACTGAGTGAAGTTGATGCCCAGCGTTGCCGAGCGCACCAGTATGGAGTTCTGAGTGTCGGCGCTTGGCGTGCCCTGCGTCGAGAACGTGAACGCCATGAGAACGGCGAAACCGATGGTGAGCAGCACAATCAGGCCGTAGCACCACACGGTGGAGCGCAGTGTGCGCAGCTTGATCCATTCGGATCGCACGAGGTGAGTGAGCGACAGGCGCCCGGTCGGTGCCGCCGCGTGTGTCGTGCGGTCAAGGGTTGCTGTGGTCATTTGGAGACCTCCGTGCGGTATTCGACATCGTCTTGGGTGAGTTCGAGATATGCCTCTTCGAGTGATGCGCCAACCGGCGTGAGCTCGTGCAGCACGACTGAAGCCTGTGCTGCAGCCTCACCGATCTGCACTGCGCTGATGCCTGTGATGGTGAGTGCGCCATCCGGAGTGCTTGTCACGGTGACGTCTGGGCCCGCGAGGCGTTCGGCAAG
>DATMTC010000248.1:0-1838 GCA_035565115.1 Microbacteriaceae bacterium
CGGCGCGATCGTGCTTCATGTCGTCGTCGACGGCTCGGTCGTCGGCGCGCTGCAGCTGGCGGATGAGGTGCGCCACGAGTCACGCACCGCGGTGGACGGGCTTCGCGCCCAGGGTGTGCAGGTGGTGATGATCACCGGCGACGCAGAAGCCGTGGCGAAATCGGTGGCAGCGGAACTCGGAATTGACCGCTATTTCGCCGGGGTTCGTCCAGAAGACAAGTCGGCCAAGGTCGCGCAGCTTCAGGCAGAGCACCGCACGGTTGCGATGGTCGGTGACGGTGTGAATGACGCGCCTGCGCTCGCAAAAGCGGATGTCGGAATCGCGATTGGCGCTGGCACCGACGTTGCGATCGCATCCGCTGGGGTCATTCTGGCAAGCGACGACCCGCGGTCGGTGCTTTCTGTGATTCAGCTTTCCAGGTCGACATATCGGAAGATGAAGCAGAACCTGTGGTGGGCGGCCGGTTACAACCTGATCTCGGTGCCGCTTGCTGCAGGCGTTCTCGCACCGATCGGATTCGTGCTGCCGATGTCTGTTGGCGCGATTCTGATGTCGCTGTCGACGATCGTCGTCGCACTGAACGCGCAGCTGCTGCGACGGCTCGACCTGAGGCCGGATGCTCGAGTCACGACGGGCTGAAGCGGCTCGCGCAGCGAGCCGCGTATCGAGACCTCGTGAGCCGGTTTGCGGCGCGGACCCACAGGTCGCTCGCGGGGTCTCGATACGCGGCGCTCGTGCCTCGCGTCGCTACTCGACCACCGGGGCCCAGAGCATTGCTGAGTACGCTGATAATCATGAGCGGAGCAGCGAAACGCAGCTATCTTCGGCTGCTGAAGAACACGCTCAACCGCCTGACCTCGCGGGTTGCGAGAAGCGGTCACGGACCGTTCTCGCTGGTGAGACATGTCGGGCGCAAGACCGGCACCGTCTACGAGACGCCGATCATTCTTGCTCGCACCCGTGACGGCTTCGTCGCCGAGCTGACCTACGGCACGGGTGTGTCGTGGTACAGAAACATCATGGCGGCAGGCCGATGCGTCGTCATATACAAGGGCGCTGAGCACGAGATCGATCGCATCGAACCGTGCACGGTCGAGGCCGGGCTCGCCGCATTTGGCAATCCGCGGGCCGTTGTGCTGAAACTGTTACGCAGGCACGAATTCCGCGTGCTGCACGAAGCCACGAAGGCGAGCTGAACACATGCGCATCTTCCTCGCAGGCGGAACCGGCATCATCGGCCGCCGCCTGATCCCCACGCTCGTGTCGGCTGGACACGACGTCGTCGCAACCACTCGTCGTGCTGACAAGCTCGCAGAACTGGCCGAACTCGGCGCGCACGGTGTCGTCGTCGACGTGTACGACGCGGATCGCCTCGCATCAGCGGTCAAGAATGCCGCGCCCGATCTGATCCTGGACGAACTGACCGACCTCAGTGAATACGACACGGATGCCAACGCACGCCTGCGCCGCGAAGGCACTGCCAATATCGTCGCGGCCGCGAGGTCCGCAGGCGTCGAGCGGATGCTCGTGCAGAGCATCGCGTGGATCTTCCCGGATGGCGAGGCTCCCGCTACCGAGGACGACCCCATCGTGCCTGGCACGGCGGTCGATGAGATGGAGCAGCTCACGCGCTCACTTCCGCACGCCACCGTACTGCGCTACGGCATGCTGTACGGCCCAGACACCTGGTACGCGCCGGGCGGCCGAATCGCGAATGCGGTTGTCGCGGGCCAGGTGCCTGCAACCGAGGCGATCACCTCATTCGCGCACATTGACGACGTCGTTGCTGCAACCGTGCAAGCACTCGACTGGCCAGACGGCACCTACCACGTCGTCG
>DATMTC010000249.1:0-5256 GCA_035565115.1 Microbacteriaceae bacterium
CTGCTTGCGCCCGTCGTGCTGATCAACCGAGACCCCGCACCGGCTCGCGCGCCATTCGTCGCGGCCGACTACGGGGCCGGTCTGGCGCAGCAACTCGCGCATCTCGACGAACTCGGCCATCGGCACATGGTGTTTCTGTCAGGAAGCACGCGAAGCGCATCCAACGCCAACCGGCTGGCCGCCGTGCAGGAATTCATCGACGCAAAGCCGGGGATGCGGGTGGAGGTGATGGCCGGGGGCGTCAGCATCGAAGACGGTTCGGCTGCGGCAGATCGGGTTCTCGAGTCTGGCGCTACCGCCGTGCTCGCGTTCAACGATCTCGTCGCGATCGGACTGCAGAACGCACTCATCGAGCGCGGTGTGCGGGTGCCTGAGCAGGTGTCGATCGCCGGATTCGACGACATCCCGTTTGCGAGCTACACGACGCCCGCGCTCACGACAGCGGCAGTTCCTGTCGAGGAGCTCGGGGAACAGGCCTGGTCGCGGCTGGGCGATCTGCTGGCTGGTCGCACACCCGCGCGTGACGTTTCGTACGTTCCGCGGCTCGAGGTGCGGGGGAGCACTGGGCGGGTGCCCGTTGCTTCTGGGGTGTGAACGAGCCATGACGCAGCACAGCCCGATCGCCGGCTACGAGGATTGGCCGGCGCATGCGCGCGCGGCACGGCCGTGGAGGGATCCGGATGCTGGTGCGTCGGATGGCCTGCGGGCCGCGTTGGCGGCCGTGCTCGGCATACCGGCACGGCCAGAAGCAACCGACGTGCGCGTCGAGCACTCCACGGTGGACCGCGGCATCCGCACAACCGTTCTGACGTGGTGGGTCGGCTTCGGACCGCGCACGACGGCATATCTTGTCGAGCCGGATCAGCAGCGTGGTGCCCGTGTGCCAGGCATACTCGGACTGCACGCACACGGCGGACGGCGCTGGATCGGCGGCGAGCAACTGGTCGATCTCGGCGCCATGGCCAGTAGCGAGGCGCGCCAGGCGCACGCAGGCGCATACGACGGGCTTGCACCCGCGGATGCGCTGGCGCGACGCGGGTATGCAGTGCTCGCGCACGACGCATTCTCCTGGGGAAGCCGTCGGTTCGACCTGAGGCGTCCGACGCAGAAGCTCGAGGCCCAGCTTGCGGCATTCGACGCGCTCACGGCAGCTACAGGGGTCGCGTCAAGCGAGATCGAGCGGTTCAATCGGGCCTCAGCGCTGCACGAGGAAACCCTCGCCAAGGTCGCGGGCGTGCTCGGTCAGAGCTTCGCAGGCCTCGTGCTCTTCGATGACCTCATCGCCATGGACGTTCTCGCGAGCCTTCCTTCTGTCGACAGTTCTCGGCTCGGCGTGTTCGGTTTCTCGGGCGGCGGAGGCCGCAGCATGCTGCTCGGCGCGCTCGATTCGCGCATCCGCTCCCACGTCGTGACGTGCATGATGGCCACCTTCGAGTCGCTCATGCCGAACTACATCGACGTGCACTCCTGGTTACTGCACAGCCCTGGCTTGTGGAACCTGACCGAGTGGCCCGCGATCAGTGAGATCGGTTCACCGCGATCGCTGCTCGTGCAGTGCGGACGTGACGATCCGTTGTTCCCAGCGGAGGGAATGGATGCTGCGCACAGAGCGCTCGAGGCCGCGCACCGGGGCACTGCTGACTACCGTGGAGTGTTCTACGACGCCGGACACGTCTTCAACCGAACCATGCAAGCTGACGCGTGGGACTTCTTCGACGCGACGCTCGAGCATCCGCTGCCCGTGCGGTCGTGATGAGATTCGGTCGACACGCCGTGAGAACAGACCGAACTCGCGGCGTGTCGACCGGATCTCATACTGAGCGCACGCCCCGTCGATCGAGGCGTGCGCTCAGGATGCCGAGTCGTACTCAGCAAGACAGCTCAGGATGCCGAGTCGATCAGCCCCTGCACCTCGGTCTTGAACGCGGATGCGGCAGCGGACGGCGTCGCGCGACCGAACACCACGTCTTGGGTGTGACGCTGCGTCACGGATGCCACAGTGCTCGTGCCCTTCGGCGGAACCGCGGGCACCGAGTGGATCTCGTTCTTGATGTCTCCGAGGTACTTCACCGCAAGCTGATCCGTTGCAGACAGCAACGGCTTGACCACCTTGAGAACCTTCGGGTTCACAGGCACGCCGCGCTCGGCCAGCTGCAGCTTGGCCGCCGTCGTGCTGTTGAGGAAGTCGTTGATCAGGCCGCCTGCCTGGGCGGGGGACTTGGTCTGCGACCCGATCGACCAGTACATCGACGGCTTGTAGTACAGCCCGTTCTTGTCGGCTGAACCGGCGACGCTCGGCGGACGCAACAGCACGAGGTCTCCGCCGCTTGCCTGCTGGTATGCGGTGATCTGGTTGCTCCAGGTCCAACCGAGCGCCGCCTTGTTCGTTCCGAACAGGGTCTGCTGCAGCGACGCAGCGACGTCGTTGGTGAACTCGTCAGGCGTGGGGCCGTCACCGGCGTCGAACAGCTTCTTGATCATCGTGAACCAACTGGCGATCTTCGGCTCGGTGAATCCGAGCTTGCCCTTGTCGGTGTAGAGCTGTTCACCGTGCTGGTGCAGCCAGATCTTCAGGTCTTGGTCACCGCTCTGCCAGGTCGTGCCGGTGAACGCGCCGCCCGAGCCCTTTTTGAGCTTCGAGCAGATGTCGAGGTAGTCGTCCCAGGTCCAGGTCTTGTCGTCTGGGACCTCGACGCCGGCCTTCTCGAACAGCGTCTTGTTCGCTGCGATGCCGTACGCATTGTTTCCGGTCGGGATGCCGTATAGCTTGCCGTTCAGCGTTCCGGCGGCAAGCGACGGCTTCAGCGGTGCGAGGTCGATGCTGCCGACGTTCGACATGTCCAACAGGGCGCCGCGGCCGCCGTACTCGGCGATGTACGCCTGGTCCATCTGGATGATGTCGGGCTCGGTCTGCCCTGCCACCTGGGTTGAAAGCTTTGTCCAGTATGTCGCCCACTGCCCTGGTGCCTGATTCACCTTGATCGCGGGGTGCGCGGCCGTGTAGTCCTCGATGATCTTGCTCGTGTATTCAGAGCGAACCGGGTTGGTCCACCAGGCGAAGTTGAGTGTCGCCTTCTTGAAGGCGTCGCCTGCAGCTGCTGTGCTGCTGGCGCCGCTGCCGCTCGGGGTCGCGGATGTTCCGCATCCCGCGAGCAGGAACGTTGTGCCGAGCCCGGTCAGCGCGAATGCGCCGAACTGGCGTCGGGAAATTTGCTGCTGCGACATATGTGGCCTCCTTGCCGGCACGGCGGGGAAACGCTTTCCCGCACCGCTCACCACATTATGCGTGGGCAAGTTCGATCGCGTCAAGCACTTCGCAAGTTTTTCGGAAATCGCTTTCTCGTCAGCTTGACGGATCGCGAATATCGCAGGTACTGTTGCTGCAGTGTTGGCGGGGAAGCGTTTTCCCTCGCCCTTCGGTTCCCGCCCATGAAGCGTGAGTCGAAGAGGATCGCGGGCGCGATCCGCATCTGCGTACTCAATGTCGACTACTAAGGGGCCCGCGTGAGCGTCTTCGAGGAACTGCGATCGGTCAGATCGTCGAAAACAACGGGCAAACGTGACAACAAGGCCGGGTTCTTCTTTCTTCTGCCCTGGCTCCTCGGTCTGGTGTTCATTACAGCGGGGCCGATGATCGCATCGCTGTGGATCTCGTTCACCAACTACAACCTCATGCAGTCGCCGCAGTTCACGGGCATCGACAACTACGTGCGGATGTTCCAGGATCCGCGACTGCTGAACTCGCTTCGCGTGACGTTCGAGTACGTCTTCGTCTCGGTGCCGATCCAGCTGGTCGTGGCACTGGCGGCCGCCATGGTGCTCGACAAGGGCTTGCGGGCGCTGCCGTTCTATCGCTCGGTGTTCTATCTGCCTTCTCTGCTTGGAAGCTCGGTGGCCGTCGCCATCCTGTGGCGTCAGATCTTCGGCCAGAGCGGTCTGGTGAATCAGGTGCTCGGGGGCATCGGGTTCCACAACCTGCCCGGTTGGATCTCCGACCCGCAGTTCGCGCTCGGCACGATCATCCTGCTCAACATCTGGACCTTCGGCGCGCCGATGATCATCTTTCTTGCCGGGCTGCGCCAAATCCCCGACATGTACTACGAAGCTGCATCGATCGACGGCGCTGGGCGGCGCACCCGATTCCTGCGGATCACCCTCCCGCTGCTGAGTCCGATCATCTTCTTCAACATCATCCTTCAGCTGATCGGCGCGTTCCAGTCGTTCACCCAGGCATTCATCGTGTCTGGTGGAACCGGCGGTCCGTCAGATTCGACCATGTTCTATTCGCTCTACCTCTATCAGCGGGGCTTCAACCAGTTCGACATGGGTTACGCCTCGGCGATGGCGTGGCTGCTGTTCATCATCATCGCCATCATCACGGCCGTGACATTCGTTTCCTCGAAGTATTGGGTGTTCTATGACAACTGAAACCGCAACCAGAAACCTGGTGCTGCCGGATGGTCGCGCAGGCCGCGCGGCAGGTCGTCCGCGACGTCACGGGCATCCGGTCAAGAGCACCATCAAGCACGCCGTGTTGATTGCTCTTGCGCTGCTGATGATCTATCCGCTGCTCTGGATGGTCGTGAGCTCGCTTCGGCCGAACAACGAGATCTTCACGAATCCGAGCATCATTCCCAATCACTTCGACTGGCAGAACTACGCGGCCGGCTGGAACGCACTCTCATCGCCGTTCGGCCTCTACCTGATCAACTCGATCATCATCGTGCTCGGCGCCATCATCGGCAACCTTGTCGCATGCTCGCTCGCTGCATACGCGTTCGCCAGGCTCGAGTTCCGGTTCAAGCGGGTCGCGTTCACCATCATGCTGCTGACGATCATGCTGCCCTTCCAGGTGACTCTGGTGCCGCAGTACATCATGTTCTCGTGGGTGCACATGTTGAACACCTTCTGGCCGCTGATCCTGCCGAAGATTCTCGGCACAGATTCGTTCTTCATCTTCTTGATGGTGCAGTTCATCCGTGCAATCCCGCGCGAGCTCGACGAGGCGGCACGCATCGACGGCTGCGGGCATCCGCGCATCTTCATGCGTGTGATCATCCCGCTGATGACACCGGCACTTGCCACCACAACGATCTTCACCTTCATCTGGATGTGGAACGAGTTCTTCGGACCGATCGTCTACCTGACCCAACCGCACACCTGGACGGTTCAGGTAGCCCTCGGCCAGTTCATCGACAACCAGACAGGCGGCAACTGGGGCGAACTGTTCGCCATGTCTGTTGTGTCGCTGATACC
>DATMTC010000250.1:0-8430 GCA_035565115.1 Microbacteriaceae bacterium
GGTGTCTGTGACTTTCGCGCTTATGGTCGGCGGCGGCTGGTTGAGTTCGGAGATCGTGAAGATCATTGTTCACCGCGAACGCCCCGACTATCACCTGCTCGCCCACCCGCTGTCAACGGAAGCGAACTTCGCGAGTTTTCCCAGCGGCCACACCTGTCTGGCGACCGCGCTGGCCGTCGGCATCATTCTGCTGCTGCGTGCGCGGGCGGCGCAGAAATGGGCTGTGCTCATCGGCACAGTTGGAGTTCTCATCGTGGCCTGGTCCAGGCTGTACATCGGCGAGCACTACCCCACCGACGTTGTCGGGTCAATCATCTACACCACGGCCATCATGATCGCGTTCCTCGCGGTGTGGAATCAGTGGGTTGTTCCGTGGGCGCAACGGCTAGTGACCGGACGAGGAGCACAAAGCCAGTCGCTATAACCCGGACCCTGCCGAGACGCGGGTCACGACAGAAGAGGAGCCCAGTAGATTGAGGCTGTGAGGCGGGCAGTGCTTTTCGACTGGCGTGGGACGCTCGTCGTGCCGCCGAGCCTCGATGATTGGATCGCCGATGGTTTTCGGCGGGCCGGCCGACCCATGGCTCGCCCCATGATTGCGGAAATCTCGGAAAGATTGAGGACGAGCAATAGCGCGAAACTTCGGCTCGATACACCGGGGATCGACACAGACATCGCGCTGCACCGCCGAATCTATCTCGAGGTACTCGAAGACCTGGGCATCGACGGCGAGCTGGCCGGGCACATGTACGCGTCAGAGTGTGACTGGCGCCAGAACCGCTTTGCTCATGACGCCGAACGAGTGATCCGTACCCTCCACCGCTCCGGGGTGCTGATCGGGGTCGTCAGCGACATTCACTTCGATATCCGACCGGCCTTTCAATCGCTCGGAGTGTCCGACGCGGTCCACGCCTACTCGCTCTCGTTCGAGATCGGCGCACAAAAGCCGGACCAAGCGATCTTCAACCACGCACTCACAGCTCTGGGCGTCACAGCCTCGGAGACCGTGATGGTCGGCGACCGACCCGGCCCCGACGGAGGAGCCGTCGAACACGGAATCGCCGCTCTACTCCTACCCTCGCTAACATCACCCAACGACCTGCGCCTCGAAGCCGTACTTCGACTCGTGCTTTAGGTGCGGTTATCCGCGAGATTCCGCATCGGCCATAATCCGCCTGCCCGCAAGGGATTGAGGTCGATGGGATGATCATGTTGTGGATGCTCAGCTCAGTGAACTTGCGCGGGATATAGATGCGGCGTGCCGACTTTCCGGCGAGTTCACGCTCAGGAGCGGCCTGATCGCCAAGGAGTACTTCGACAAATACCGGTTTGAGACCACGCCTGACCTGCTGCGTCGCGTGGCTGAGGCCATGGTGCCACTGTTACCCGGGGACACCGAAGCGCTGGGCGGGCTTGAACTCGGCGGGGTACCGATCGCCACGATGGTCAGCTCCCTGACCGGATTACCTGCTCTGTTCGTCAGGAAAGAAGCCAAGGCTTATGGGACGCGAAAGCTCGCAGAAGGTGGCGACGTGGCCGGCCTTCAGATAACCATGATCGAAGACATCATCACGACCGGCGGTGCCGTGCGCAACGCCGCGGTCGCACTCCGCAGTCTCGGTGCGCGCGTTCATACCGTCGTCTGCGCGATCGATCGCTCCGACCCTGGCCACAACATCCTCGACACAATTGAGTTGACCACCATGGCCGTCCTGACCAAGCGGATGCTCGACGCCGCTCGCGAATAGTCCCGAACGGGAACTGGTCCCTCCATTCAGCCTGTTAGCAGCCGCAGCCCAACGCTGGTGACGATGGGTTCCCGCTGGCCGCCGGAGTGGATGATGTGGGTTCCGTCGACCGTCAGCTGACTTGCATGACTACGCAGAGCATCCTGCACGGTCGGCAGGTGCCGTTCGAGGTCGAACCACTCGACATCGGGGGCAGGCGATGTCGCCAGCTCGGCGAACGGAACTGCAGCATCCGCCGCCGCTGCCATCGCCGCCTCGCGAATCCTGTGGTGGTCGGGATGCCCATACCCTCCGTTGTCGTCATAACTGACGATAAGCTCGGGCCCCACCGTGTCGATGAGCGCCCGAACATCCGCGACCACCTCATCGAAATCCGCCACAGACAACGCGTCTGGTGGCACGTCATCAGCCGGCCCTGCAAGCCCGGGGCGCACCCAGCGCATGCCTGAGTCGCGATAACGTCGCGGCGCTTTGCCTGCCGCACGCGCCGGTGGCGTGCCGAGCATGTAGCTGTCAGAAACCCCGAGAACCGTCAGCGCCTGCTGTAGTTCGCGCTCGCGTGCTGCAGTGAGGGCATCCTCGTCGTCTGCGATCAGCTGCCGAACGGCGGGAACGATCTCTCCGCGCTCGCCGCGGGACGCCGTCAAAAGCACGACGCGCGCGCCGCGATCGACGAGTTCGCGGATGAGCGCACCGGTCGAGATGGTCTCGTCGTCAGGATGCGCATGAGCAAGCAGAACGACGGATGCTTGCGCTGGCAGCCTCATCTGGCCGCGCACGCTGCGTTGTTGCCGGCTGCCGCGCCGCCGGCATGACCGTGCCCCGCAATTCCGTGGCTGGCAAGAAGAGTGGTGTAGACGGCGAGCGTCTCGTCGGTCGTGCGCGCCCAGCTTCGGGTCTCCGCGAATTCGCGCGCCGTGACCGCCAACCTGTCGGCGTATGCCGCGTCGGTGAGCAGGCGCACGAGGTGTTCTGCCCATGCGGCAGGATCGCGTGACTCGGCGATGATGCCCGTGTGGTCGTTCACCGCTTCACACAGCCCGCCCGCTGGCGCTGCGAGCACAGGCACGCCGGATGCCGCCGCCTCGAGCGCGACTAGGCCATACGTCTCGGAGTGCGACGGGATGAGAACGGCGGATGCGTGCGAGAGAAGCTCGGCCAGCTCCTCGCGTGACTTCGGCCCGGCAAAGTGAACGCGGTCGCCGACCTGCAGGTCACGCACGAGCGCGTGCAGTTCGTCGAGGTACCACTCGTAGCCACCGGTTGGACCGCCCGCGATCACCAGGTCTGGCCGGTGCCGTTCATCGATCTGCGCGACGGTGCTGATAGCCAGATCCAAGCCCTTGAGCGGCTCGATCCTGGCGGCAGCGACCACGTAACGCGGAGCATCCGCTCGCGTGCCTGGGTGAAACATCCGCGCATCGACACCCGGCAGCACGACGCTGACGCGCCCCGGATCGGCGCCGAGCCGGTCGAGGATGGTCTTCTCCTCAGCGTGGCTGACGGCGATGATTGCGTCTGAGTTCTTGGCGAGCCAGGCTTCGCCGCCCATCCGCCCGGGTGACTCGGGGCGTTCCCCCTCGGCCAGCCGGGTCTTCGCGTCTGCCGCGATGCTGTGAAAGCTCTGCACGTGCGGGATGCTGCGGGCTTCTGCGAACGGCAGCGCTGCCATGCCAGAGAGCCAATGATGCGAATGGATGATGTCGAATTCGCCGAGCGCATCCAGTCCGTTGCGGAACTCGTCGACGAACGCTTCGTGTTCTGCCTTCGGACGCAGCTCGGCCGGCCCGGCATCGATATAGCGCGTGACGACGCCTGATGGCAGGCGCTCAACGGTCGGGAGCTCAGCCGAGAATCGGCGCGTGACGACCTCGACGTAGTGGCCGAGTTCTGCCATCCGGTCCGCTGTGGCGTGGATGAGCACGTTCATACCGCCGACGTCGCCTGAGCCGGGGGCGCCGTATGGGGAGGTGTGCAGTGCGACGACCGCGATTCTCAAATGCGGTGCGGCAGCCATGTCGCCAGTTTAGACGTGCAGGAACTCCGCGATCAGGCACTCGTCGTGATGCTCGGCGGCCGGCGGAGCCGTCCAGAATTGCACAGCGCCCAACCGCAGGTCGGCGCTCGCCGCGAACGACTCGAGTGCATCACGGGAGCCGAAGCGCGCGTGCCGCTCGATCTCGGTTGTGCCGTGCCCTGCGCTGTTCTGTCCAGGCGCGACGGAAAACGTCGCTGTCACGATGCGGCCGTCTGGGCGAAGCACCCGACGCCATTCCCTCAGCGCGGCGGATGCGTTTGGCAGCAAATGCAGGGCCGTCACGCACGTGACCAGGTCGAACGATGCGTCTTCGAACGGCAGGGCTGCTGCATCCGAATTGATGAATCGGGCCGATGGCAGCTCGGCTCGCGCCACCGCCAGCATCCCGTCTGAAATGTCGATGCCGGTCATTCGCAGATCATCGGATGCTGGCAGTGCCGCAAGTGCTCGCAACACGAGCCCTGTGCCGGTGGCGACGTCGAGCACGTCCAACGGATGCCGCTGCGACCTTCCAACCGCCTCGGCAACGGCGGCCGCGAGCCCGCGATGCATGGCCGACTGATCATATTTCCCCGCGCGACCGTCGAAGCGGGCTGCGATGTCGGCGCGAGACTCGAACGGGAGAGCCATCTCACCAGGCTATCCATCCAGCGGTCGTCCGCAACGGCCGTTCTCCGCAACCGTCGTTCCCCTTCTCCACAGCCGCAGGTAACGACGAGCTATCCACAGATTCCGGAAACGAGGGCTGTGGCGTGCCCTGCGCAGTGCAAGCTGGTCAGGTGAATAGCGAAGCGGCGTGGCATCCGGTATGCTGTGCAGGTTGTCCATTCGATCCGCGACCGCGGATTCGTGCACAACAGATGCCAATACCCTCCTGCTGCAGAACGTCTGTAGCCGCGCTAGTCCAGAGGAGGTGGGTTAGTCATGCATCAGTATGAGTTGATGGTCATCCTCGATCCAGAGATCGATGAGCGCACCGTAGCTCCCAGCCTTGACAAGTTCCTCAACGTCATTCGTAACGACGGTGGAACGATCGACAAGGTCGACATCTGGGGCCGTCGCCGGCTCGCATACGAGATCAACAAGAAGTCAGAGGGCATCTACGCCGTCGTCGACTTCACGTCGAACTCGGATGCAACGGTCGAACTCGACCGCCAGTTGAAGCTTTCTGAAGCCGTTATGCGCACCAAGGTGCTGCGTGCAGAAGAAGCGATCGCCCAGGTTGCAACGGCTGCGAAGCTTGCAGAAGAGAAGGCAGCACGAAAGGCCGCAGCACCTGCTCGGGCTTCGTCCGCCAAGGACGCTGACGCGTCCGCGAAGGCTGCAGCGCCGGCAAAGGCCTCGCCTGCTGCCAAGGTTGCAGCTGCGTCGAAGACGGCGGAAGCCCCAGAGCCGGCAGGCGCCTAGTCCCATGGCCGGCGAGACCATAATCACCGTGGTGGGCAACCTCACCAGCGATCCTGAGCTGCGCTACACGCAGAACGGGCTGGCGGTTGCCAACTTCACCATTGCTTCCACCCCGCGCACGTTCGATCGTGCTGCAAACGAGTGGAAAGATGGCGAAGCGCTGTTCCTGCGCGCGAGCGTCTGGCGGGATTTTGCCGAGCACGTCGCAGGATCGCTGACCAAGGGTTCACGGGTCATTGCCTCAGGGCGTCTCAGGCAGCGTTCGTATGAGACGAAGGAGGGGGAGAAGCGCACGAGTATCGAGCTCGAGATCGATGAGATCGGCCCGTCGTTGCGCTACGCCACCGCCGCAGTCACACGCGCGCAGTCGTCTGGCGGCCGTGGCCCAGGCCAGGGCGCCGTCGAAGAACCGTGGGCGAACAGCCCCCAGCAGTCTGCTCCGGCGGGCGGCGGGGATGTCTGGAACACCCCTGGCAACTTCAACGACGAGACCCCCTTCTAAGAATTTCTCTCCCTGGTCGTTACCCGGTCACCACAGTGACCGGCGCGGCTGGCGGAACACGCAAGCAAAGGAAAAATAATGGCTGGAAAGTCTAGCGGCGACCGCCGCAAGCCGATCCGCAAGGGCAAGGATGGAAAGAACGCCGCACCGGCGAAGTCCGTCCGCGTCGGCGTGATCGATTACAAAGATGTCGCAACTCTGCGCAAATTCATCTCTGAGCGTGGCAAGATTCGTGCTCGCCGCATCACCGGTGTTTCCGTGCAGGAGCAGCGTCTCATCGCGAAGGCAGTCAAGAACGCCCGCGAGATGGCACTTCTCCCCTACTCGGGCTCTGGCCGCTAGGAGGCGTGAAGAATGTCGAAAGTTATTCTGACGCATGAAGTCACCGGGCTCGGCTCCGCCGGCGACGTCGTCGAGGTAAAGAACGGCTATGGCCGCAACTACCTGATCCCACAGGGCTTCGCCGTTGCGTGGAGCCGTGGTGGCGAGAAGCAGATCGAGCAGATCAAGGCGGCACGCACCGCTCGCGAGCTCGCGACGATCGAAGAGGCTCAGGACCTGAAGGCGAAGCTCGAGGCCACCAAGGTCAAGCTCACCGTCAAGGCAGGCAAGGAAGGCCGCCTGTTCGGATCGGTTAAGACCTCCGACATCGCCGACGCTGTTTCGGCGGCCGGCATCGGCTCGCTCGACAAGCGCAAGATCGAGCTCACCAGCCCGATCAAGGCGGTTGGCGACCACGAGGCGACGGTTCGCTTGCGTGAGGACCTGTCGGCCACGATCACCCTTCAGGTGGTTGCTGCCAAGTAGCTTGCGGAACCGGTTTGTAGCGGCGGGCATTGCCCGCCGCTACACCTGTTTTAGGCTTCGCGCAACCCTTTCTCTACATGTTTGTGCACAGGCATCCACGTACACGACCAAAGCTTAAACTCAACGTCGAAAGAACTTGCTACCCACAAGTGCTCGAATGTAGAAGCACTGGTCAGGCGACAAAAACCGGCAAAAGTTTCTTGTCTGTCCACAGCATTACCAACAGATTCTGCACATGGCTGTCGGCGTTTCGCGCAGATTCCCCACAGTTTTATCCACAGGCAGAGTTGTGGAGCTGGTTCGCCACTCCATATGGTTGAGCAGCGTCACAGGCGCTCGAGCACGCACAGTGAAGTCGGTATTCGAGTTGTCGGTGGTGCCTGGGAGTGTGGGGGTGTCCGGCGAGCCAAGCGGCGAGCCGGAACACGAAGAGTTTGATGAAAGTGAATCACGCCGATGGGGCGTGCCGAAATACACGCTGAATACACGCAGCACACATAGGCAATACGTACACGCAGGGGAGGCGCGGGTGTCAATCGCTCACTTGGGGCTAGCCGACGGTCGGGTGGCCGGTGAGGCTCGATCCACCGAGCGCACTCCGCCACATGACCTGCTGGCAGAGCAGAGTGCCCTCGGCGGCATGCTGCTCAGCAAGGATGCTGTTGCAGACGTCGTCGAAGTGGTTCGCGCCACCGACTTCTACATTCCGAAGCACGAGATCATCTTCGACGCGATCCTGTCGTTGTACTCGCACGGTGAGCCGACGGATGTCATCGCGGTCACCGATGAGCTGACCAAGCAGGGCGAGCTCACCCGAGCAGGCGGTGCGGAGTATCTGCACACGCTGACCGGACTGGTTCCGACCGCTGCGAACGCCGGCTACTACGCATCTATCGTGGCGGAGCGCGCGCTGCTTCGGCGGCTTGTCGAGGCAGGAACCCGCATCACGCAGATGGGCTACGCGGCGGAAGGCGAGGTGCTCGACCTGGTCAACAACGCTCAGGCCGAGATCTACTCCGTGACCGGGTCGACGGAGAGTGAGGATTACATTCCGCTCACCGAGGCCGTCACTGTGGCCATCGACGAGATCGAAGCCGCCAAGCACACCGACGGCTCGATGACGGGCGTGCCGACCGGATTCGCCGACCTTGACGACCTGACGAACGGTTTGCACCCAGGCCAGATGATCATCGTCGCCGCCCGTCCTGCGCTTGGAAAGTCGACGCTCGCGCTCGACTTCGCGCGTGCTGCTGCGATCAAGCACAACCTCCCCACCATCTTCTTCTCGCTCGAGATGGGGCGCAGCGAGATCGCGATGCGTCTGTTGTCTGCCGAAGCATCCGTCCCCCTGCAGAACATGCGCAAGGGCACGGTCGACAGTCGTGACTGGACGACGATCGCATCCACCCGAGGCCGCATCAACGATGCGCCGCTGTATATCGACGACAGTCCGAACATGACGCTTGTCGAGATCAGGGCGAAGTGTCGCAGGCTCAAGCAGCGTGTCGGACTCAAGATGGTCGTGATCGATTATCTTCAGTTGATGACAAGCGGCAAGCGGGTGGAGTCCCGCCAGCAAGAGGTCAGCGAGTTCTCGCGCGCGCTCAAGCTGCTTGCGAAGGAGCTGCAGGTGCCTGTGATCGCGCTGTCGCAGCTGAACCGTGGCCCTGAGCAGCGTCAGGACAAGCTGCCTGCTCTGAGCGACCTGCGTGAGTCCGGTTCGATCGAGCAGGATGCGGACATGGTCATCCTGCTGCACCGCGAGAGTGCGTATGAGAAGGACAATCCACGCGCAGGCGAGGCAGACCTGATCGTGGCCAAGCACCGTAATGGGCCGACGCGCACGGTGACCGTTGCGTTCCAGGGCCACTTCTCGCGCTTCACCGACATGGCGCCGGTGTAGGTTCGCTCGATAGCTCAGTGTCCGT
>DATMTC010000251.1:0-5692 GCA_035565115.1 Microbacteriaceae bacterium
GCTCGCGAGGTCTCGATACGCTCGCTGGCGCTCGCTACTCGACCACCGGGCGGGGGCGCGTGGGCGGTCGAGCGATGCCCTGAGGAGGCCGAGGAACGAGGCCGCCGCACCATTTCGGTGGTCGAGTAGCTGCTCGCGCAGCGAGCCGCGTATCGAGACCTCGCAACCCGGTCTGCGGTACGGAGCCAAGATCGCTCGCGAGGTCTCGATACACTCGCCCTTCGACAAGCTCAGGGACAGGCGCTCGCTACTCGACCACCGGGGCCGGGAGCATCCGCCGCAGATCCGTTAGCTGGGCTGCGCCGCATCCAGAATCAGGTTCGTGATGCGGATGGTCGAACAACGTCTGCCCTGATCGTCTGACACGGCGATCTCGTGGGTAGCAAGCGTACGACCGAGATGCACCGGCGTGCACACGCCGGTGACGATGCCCGACCTCGCCGCTCTGGTGTGAGTGGCGTTGACCTCGATGCCGACCGTCTGGCGCCCTATGCCGGCGTGCAGCATAGCCGCGAATGAGCCGAGCGTCTCACCGAGAACGACGTATGCTCCGCCG
The DNA here is from genome assembly GCA_035565115.1 of Microbacteriaceae bacterium. Taxonomy (GTDB): domain Bacteria; phylum Actinomycetota; class Actinomycetes; order Actinomycetales; family Microbacteriaceae; genus Rathayibacter_A. The sequence continues at coordinate 557 of DATMTC010000251.1, forward strand.
TGCATGAGTCCTGCCGGCTGGGTATTGCCGTCGACGGGCATCGTGCCGACGGTGCGTTCGATGGTGAACTCGGTGATCTCGATCCCCATCTTCGTTGCCAGGCCGCCCATGCCGACGCGGCGCACCATGGCTAGGGGATCGTCCGACACAGCATCATCAGCCAGAGGAAGCTCGCTCATCTGGACCTTTCCTGTCGATGAAATCTGGATGCCGGTGCCACACGTTTCCGATGTCGGAAGCGCCTTGTAGGCTGGGCGCGTGCCGGACTCAGAAAAGCCTACCCTCCTGATCATCGACGGGCATTCGCTCGCATTCCGAGCGTTTTACGCCCTGCCCGTCGACAGCTTCGTCAACCGTGAAGGCCAGCACACGAACGCCATCCACGGCTTCATCGCGATGCTGATCAACCTGCTGCAGAACGAGAAGCCGACCCACATCGCCGTCGCGTTCGACATCTCGCGATATTCGTTCCGCACGCGCGAATATCCCGAGTACAAGGGCACGCGGAATCAGACCCCGCCCGAGTTCGTCGGACAGGTGCCGCTGTTGGAAGAAGCGCTGCACGCGATGAACATCTCGACGGTGACGAAGGAGGACTTCGAAGCAGATGACATCCTGGCGACCCTGGCCAGGCGCGGGGCTGAGCAGAACTACCGCGTGCTCGTGGTCTCCGGCGATCGCGACAGCATCCAGCTGGTCAATGACGATGTGACGCTTCTGTACCCGAACGTGCGCGGCGTCTCCGAGCTGAAGCGTTACGACCGCGACGCGGTGTTCGAGCGTTACGGCATCGAGCCTGAGCAGTATCCAGAGGTTGCCGCCCTCGTCGGCGAGACCAGCGACAACCTGATCGGAATCGACAAGGTCGGCGAGAAGACAGCCGTCAAATGGGTCAAGCAGTACGGAACGGTCGATGAAATCATTGCGCATGCAGACGAGATCAAAGGCGTGGTCGGCGAGAAGCTGCGCGAACAGAAAGAGAACGCGCTGCGCAATCGCCGCCTCAACCGGTTGGTGACAGACGTCGAGCTTGCCGTCGGCCCCGACGATTTTGAGCGTCAGCCAGTGAACGAGCAAGCTCTTCGCGAGATCTTCGGAAAGCTGCAATTCAGAACACTGCTCGACCGCGTGCTCAAGCTCGCAGAGACAGACGGAAGCGGCGGCGGCCTCGCAGGCGGATTCTCTGGCGAGGCGGATGCATCCGACATTCCGGTCGTTCGCACTCTCGTCGACGAGGAGCTCGCCCACTGGCTGGAAAAAGCCTCAGCGAACGGCACGGCGCCGGTGGCAGTGCAACTCGAACGATCGCTGAACGGCATCACGGGCATCGGACTGTCAACACTGACCGAATCTGCGTACGTGCCGTGGGCGGCCGACCGCCCGGACTACCGCGCTCTCGAGGAATGGCTGGCCAGCGCGTCACCGAAGTACTTCTTCGCATCGAAGCCGCAGGTCAAGCTGCTGTCCCGCGCAGGCATGGCCGTTGGCGGCCTCGCATTCGACACGAAGATCGCAGGCTGGCTCATCCACCCGAGCAAGTCGCCCGTTTCCCTGGCGGAACAGGTCTACGACGTGCTCGGAGAAGAGCTGCCTCAGGCCGACCCCAACCAGTTGCTGCCCGAGACCGAGGCCATCAGCCCTGCCACTGAGGCGTGGTACATCCTTCGGGTTGCCGAATCCGTTGCCACGGCGCTCGACCCCGGAACGCGAAAGGTGCTCGACACGATCGAATTGCCGATCGTGATGGTTCTGGCGGGCATGGAACTCGCGGGCGTCACCGTGAACGCCGGTGTGCTCGCCGAGTTGCGGGAAGACCTGACAACGAAGGCCGATGATTTCGCATCGCGCGCATTCGTCGAGATCGGTCACGAGGTCAACCTCGGTTCGCCTAAACAGCTGCAGCAAGTGCTCTTCGAAGAGCTCGCGATGCCGAAGACACGCTCGACCAAGACGGGGTACTCAACGGATGCCGCGTCGCTCGCTGATTTGCAGGACAAGAACCCGCATCCGTTTCTCGGCCTCTTGCTTCAGCACAGAGATGCGACGAAGCTCAAGCAGATCATCGAGACGCTCGAACGTGCGATAGAGCCAGACGGGCGCATCCACACGACGTACGACCAGACAGGCACCAGCACCGGACGTATCTCGTCGAACGACCCGAATCTGCAGAACATTCCGGTGCGCACCGAGGAAGGCAGACGCATCCGGTCTGCGCTGGAGTGCGGTCCTGATTTCGAAACGCTGCTGACGGCCGACTACTCGCAGATCGAGATGCGCATCATGGCGCATCTGTCCGGCGATGAAGGGCTCATCGAAGCGTTCAACGCCGGCGAAGATCTGCACCGGTTCGTCGGCGCGCGCATCTTCGGTGTCGCGCCGGAGGAAGTCAGCCCGAACATGCGCACCAAGGTGAAGGCAATGTCGTACGGGCTGGCATATGGACTGAGCGCGTTCGGCCTCTCCAAGCAGCTGCGCATTGAACAGTCTGAGGCCAAGCAGCTGATGACCGACTACTTCGCCCGTTTCGGCAGGGTTCGAGACTATCTGCGCGATGTCGTCGAGAAGGCACGCGTCGACGGGTACACAGAGACCATTTTCGGCCGCAGGCGGCCATTCGCCGACCTGAACAGCACGAACCGGGTGCTGCGCGACAACGCAGAGCGTGCAGCGTTGAATGCGCCGATCCAGGGTTCGGCAGCCGACATCATCAAGCGTGCGATGATCCTGATTGCAGACGACATCGCCAAACAGCAGCTGACGAGCCGGATGCTGCTGCAGGTGCACGACGAGTTGATCTTCGACGTTGCTGCGGGGGAGTGGGACGCTCTCGAGCGAATCGTCTCGCACCGCATGTCGAGCGCTGCACAGCTGCGGGTGCCGTTGACGGTGCAGATCGGTCACGGATCGAATTGGGATGCTGCAGCTCACTGATCGTCCTGTCCGCGTGAGCCCTCGTTGTCATATGGTCGTTCTATGACAACCTCTGAATCGCCGACCAGCGGCGCGCGCACACCCACAGCCATCGACACGATCGCTGACAAGTGGGTCGACACAGAACTGGATCTGTTCCCCGAGTTCCGGGTCTACCTCGGCCGTCCAGGACGGGAAGGCGAGTACGGCGACTATTCGCCTGAAGGGCACGAGACAGCGGCAGCAGCAACGCGAGAGACGTTGACGTCTCTGCGCGAAGCCGAACCGGTCGACGACATCGACCTGGTGACCAAACTCGACCTGACCCGCGAACTCGAGCTGGCCATCGAAAAGCATGAAGCGGGCTTCGAGCAGCGCGACCTCAACGTGATTGCCAGCCCTGCACAGGCCCTGCGCGACATCTTCGACCTGGTGCCGACAGCATCCGAAGACGATTGGGCCAATATCGCCAAACGCATGCACAACCTGCCAGCGGCGATGACCGGATACATCCAGACCCTGCGCAGCGGAATCGGCGCAGGAAACGTGCCGGCCATCCGTCAGGTTCGAGAAATCATCACCCAGGCGAACAAGCAGGTGGCAGACAGCGGCTTCTTTTTCCAGCTGGCCGAGAACGCCAAGGCGGGCGACGCAGACCTTCCAGACTCGCTCAAGAGCGACCTCGCACAGGGCGCGAAAGAATCGGCTGCGGCATACGCGCAACTCGCCGCGTTCTTGAACGACGAGTTGGCACAGCATGCACCGCAGAAGGATGCCGTCGGGCGTGAACTCTATGCGCTGGCGTCACGGGACTTCCTCGGCGCGACCGTCGACCTCGACGAGACATACGAGTGGGGCATCGAAGAGCTGCGCAGAATGACCGACGAGCAGGAGTCGATCGCCAAGCAGATCAAGCCAGGGGCATCCGTTCACGAGGCCATCGAGTTCCTCGACGGCGACGCCAGCCGCAAGCTGCACGGCACAGATGCGCTGCAGAAGTGGATGCAGGCCACGAGCGACCGCGCCGTCGATGAGCTCGGAAAGACGCACTTCGACATTCCGACCGAGGTGCGCAGGCTCGAGTGCATGATCGCACCGACGCAGGAAGGCGGCATCTACTACACCGGACCGAGCGATGATTTCGTGCGAGCGGGCCGCATGTGGTGGAGCGTTCCTGAGGGTGTCACCGAGTTCGACACCTGGCGCGAGCTGACCACCGTCTACCACGAGGGCGTGCCTGGGCACCACCTTCAGATCGGCATGGCAACGTACAACAAGGCGCAACTGAACAGCTGGCGGCGCATCGCAGGAACGTCGGGACACGCCGAAGGCTGGGCGCTCTACGCCGAGCGGCTGATGGAGCAGCTCGGCTACCTTGACGACCCAGCAGACAGACTCGGAATGCTCGACGGCCAACGGATGCGCGCAGCTCGTGTCGTGCTCGACATCGGCGTGCACCTCGAGAAGCCGTTGCCAGACGCTTCGGGTCAGTGGACCGGCGACTACGCGTTCGGCTTCCTCGGGGAGAACGTCAACATGTCGAAGGAGTTCGTACGTTTCGAGGTGAACCGTTACCTGGGCTGGCCGGGACAGGCGCCTTCGTACAAGGTCGGTCAGCGCATCTGGGAGCAGATTCGCGACGAATACAAGGCGCGAGAAGGCGACGCGTTCGACATCAAGGCATTCCACAAGAAGGCGCTCGATATCGGCGGCGTCGGCCTCGACACACTCAAGATTGCGATGCTCGGCCAGGGTGCGTCTGCCTGACCAGCGTGCGATCTTCTACGTGAACGCGTAACGGAGTCCGGCGATGGCCGTGCCGTTCCACAGCGTGGAGGCGACCTCGTCTTCGCGTACGGCCACCGTCGTTCCTCCGCGCTCCAGCACCGTCACGGCGATGCGAGACAGCAGGTCGTAAGCCGGGCTGCCATCCGCCATCGTTCGCCCGTTCTCCGGAGCGTATTCGATCGCGCCCGTCGCATCGTCGAAGGTGCCATTGACGTCGACGGTGAAGTTGAAGACGAGCGTGGCGACTGAGCCGCCGACCGCCGCACGTGCGATCGTCGAAAGTTCGGCTTCGACGAGCCCGGCTCCCGCACCCTGCGCGATCGCGTCGACGTGATCCTGCGCTGTTCTTGCGTTCCATTCGGCGAGCCGGTCGCGCATGACGGCGTCGATCTCGGCGGCGCCAAGCCTGTCGGATGCTCCAGGCACGGCAATGAGCGG
>DATMTC010000252.1:0-1876 GCA_035565115.1 Microbacteriaceae bacterium
ACGGCTGCCAGGACATCCGAACGCGCTCACGCTGACGGCGTGGGCGGATGCGTCGCCCGTCTTCGAGCAGACGTACTATTCGATCGGCGGCGGCTTCATCCGGCGCGATGGGGACCAGACACGGGTGGGATCGACGCTGCAGCATCCGTATCCGTTCGCGACCTCCGCCGAACTCATCAGGCTGTGCGACGAACACGGCATGACGATCGATGCGATCGCGCGTGCAAATGAAGAGTCGTTGCATGGGCGTGAGGCGATCGATGCAGGGCTGGACGCGATCTGGACCGCGATGGCGGCGAGCGTGACAGAAGGACTCGCGGGCGACGGCCAACTGCCAGGCGGATTGGGCGTGTGGCGCAGGGCTGCAGGCATCAGGAAGCAGCTCGAAGACTGCGACGCTCGGCACGAGCGTGACACATCGATCGAGTGGCTGCACGCCTTCGCGCTGGCCGTCAATGAACAGAACGCGTCTGGCGGCCGGGTGGTGACGGCCCCGACGAACGGTGCTGCGGGCATCATTCCCGCCGTTGGCCACTACTACCTGCGGTTCGTGGCCGGCTCGGCGGACGCGGCGGCAGCAACTGACGGCATCCGCCGCTATCTGCTCACCGCGACCGCGATCGGGTCGCTCTTCAAGGCGAACGCGTCCATCTCGGGAGCCGAAGCCGGCTGCCAGGGTGAGGTCGGGTCGGCGTGCGCGATGGCGGCCGGCGGATTATGCGCAGTGCTCGGCGGCACCCCACGCCAGGTGGAGAACGCCGCTGAGATCGCTATGGAGCACCATCTCGGCCTCACCTGCGATCCGGTCGGAGGGCTCGTGCAGGTGCCGTGCATCGAACGCAACGCCATCGCATCCTCGACGGCGGTCAGCGCCGCCAGACTTGCGTTACATGGGGACGGAACGCACCTGGTTTCGCTGGATACCGTGATCGAGACGATGCGCCGCACCGGGCTCGACATGTCCACCAAGTACAAGGAGACCAGCGAGGGCGGCCTGGCCGTCAGCGTGCCAGACTGCTGAGGCAACCCAGACTCACAGCTGCGACGTTTTCAGCACGCCGTGTCGAAATCGCTCCCACTGAATCGTCATCACAGTACGAGACAGAGGAGTTCATGATGAACCAACAAACAGCGGCAGGCATCCGCGGAATCAGCACCATCGGCATCCCGGTCGCCGATCAGGATGCTGCGCTCGCGTTCTACAGCGACGTGCTCGGATTCGAAGTCCGCGTCGACACGCCACTTCCGCAACTCGGCGCACGCTGGATCATGCTCGCGCCATTCGGTTCGCCGGCGAGCGTTTCGCTCGTGGCGGCCGGCGACCAGCTGGCGGTCGGCGTCGAGACAGGCATCCGTTTTGAAACTGTGGACGCGCAGGCAACGCATCAGGCGCTTCGCGATCATGGGGTGCCCGTTGGCGATCTGTTGCGCTGGCCGGGTGCACCACCCATGTTCCGAGCGCAGGATCCTGACGGCAACTGGTTCGAGATCGTCGAGGCGCAGGCGTAGATCGCGATCAGGAGCCCGTTACGTCGTGTTGCGTGCAGCGTGCACGCATCCGGACACCGCCATAGCGTGGACTCGTGACCTCGCCCACATCCGGATCCAGCTCCACGTCGACATCCAAGGACCAGCCGCTCACGTCGCAGGTGCTGACTGCTCCGATTGTGACGACGCCGCTCGTGTCAACGCAGTGGCTCGCCGACCATCTCGGCTCAGATCGTCTGGTCATCGCCGACGCCACGGTACTGCCGGTCGCGTCGCAGAATCCCGCTGCAGCCGGCCCTGCTGCCGACGGACCCGCTACGTACGTCAGCGGCGACGAGCAATACCTGGTCCACGGCCACATTCCCGGCGCGGTGTTCGCCGACCTGAT
>DATMTC010000253.1:0-1560 GCA_035565115.1 Microbacteriaceae bacterium
TCAAGCAGATCCTAAATTCAGTGGGCAGGGCGGTGAAGTGGATCGCGTCAGTCCTCACGCAGACAGGTGGAGCAGCGAACGGCGGTCGAAACGCTGACTCCAGCGCACGTTCACTCTATGAGGAACGAAAACACTATCGGCCGTAGCGCGTTCCGCTTGCGAGCCGAACTACTGTGCGATCTGGGTAGGCGTTGAGGGATGCCATAACCTGGCGATGCGGTGGAGTTGCCGCGAGAGTCGCTCGAGGCGATGGGAGTTGCCGTGATCAACGTGATGAAGCGGAGGATTCGGGCGGCTAGGCAGTTGTTGTTCCTGTTGCGCCACGCGGGGCTTCGAGTTGTCGTAGTCACCGTGCTGGTGCAGGTGATCGCGGGCGTGTCGATCCCGCTTGTGATTCTTGGAAGCGGGACGACCGTGTCGGCGGCAACCGGGCACGCCGGTTCGATTGTCGCCGGTGTCGCGGTGTGCGCGGCGGGTCTCGTCGTGCAGCAGTTGACCGCGCCGCTGCAGGTCGCGTTGGCTTCGAGCGTGCAGCTACGCGTCGATGCGTATGTCTCTGGGCGGCTGATCGACTCGGTTGGCACCGCAAGTAACCTGCGTGCAGTCGAGCAGCCGGACGTCGTGCAGCATGTTGCCGAGGCCAACGGCTACCTCGATCAGCGTTCGCAGACGCCGGGTGGTGCGTCGGCCGGGGCTCTCGCGCTGGTGGCCCGTTATACGGCGTTGGTCGGAACGCTCATCTTGCTGGCATTTGTTGTGTCCGTTCCGCTTGCGCTGTTGGGTCTTGTGATTGCGTTAGTGAACCGCTTCGGGCAGAGCTATGCGTTTTCGTTGTGGTCGGCGGCACGGGGAAAGCTCGGCCCGCTTCTGCGGCCGCAGCAGTACCTGCGCAATCTGGTGATCGACCCGCTCTCTGCCCGTGACATCCGGATGTTGCGGCTGACTGACTGGCTCGAGAAGCGGTACGAGGCCGAGGCGATGCGGAGTCTGCGAGTTGTGTGGCGCGCCCGCAGGCGAATATATGGGCCGCAGGCGGTGTGGTGTTCCCTCGCGACGCTGGTGGGCTCCACGATCCTGCTCGCAGTTTCGATGACCTCTGTCGGCGCCCAGGGCGGGGTGTCACCCGGCTCGATCGCGATCGTGTTGCAGGCTGCGTTAGCGTGCGTGCTGTTCGGCAACTTCTTCCCGGAAGCCGACCTGCAGATGCAGTACGGACGGCTTGCCTGGGAGGCAATTCTCGCGACCGAGGGCGCGCTGCGCACGGGCCCGATCGCCCCGGGCGATGCGCGTGAGCAGGCGGATGCTGGCAGAGCCGAGCCCGTCGACCGGCCGGCCGATATCGCATTTGAGGATGTGGTCTACGGCTATAACCCGGGTGCGGAGGTTTTGCAGGGCGTCTCATTGCGGCTCGAGGCAGGCAAGTCGACGGCGCTTGTCGGGGTCAACGGCGCCGGGAAGTCGACGCTGGTGAAGTTGCTCGCTGGATTCTATGCGCCGTCGGCGGGCAGGGTCATGCTCGACGGTGATTCGTTGACGGAGGCCGACCGGCTCGCCTGGCAG
>DATMTC010000254.1:0-2165 GCA_035565115.1 Microbacteriaceae bacterium
GGTATATTCCTTACGGAATAATCATGATCACACCACTTGCCATCGCCACCCTTGCTCTGCTTGCCGAGCGTCCGATGCATCCATATGAGATGTATCAGACGCTCATCCAGCGTGCAGAGGACCGCATCGTCAAGGTGCGTCCTGGTTCGCTGTATCACACCGTCGATCGACTCAACGAGCGTGGCCTGGTGCGGGCGACCGGCACGGAACGCGAGGGCAACCGTCCGGAACGCACCACGTATGAGATCACCGAATCCGGGCAGATGACGCTCACCGGGCGCGTCGCAGAAATGCTGGCGACGCCGGTGAACGAGTATCCTGAATTCCCGCTCGCGATCGGCGAGGCTCACAACCTGCCCAGGGCCACCGTGCTCGATCTGCTCAGAAGACGCCTCGTGCAGCTGCGTGCAGACCTCGAGTTCTTGAGCACAGGGCTCACCGACGTCAAACAGAAGAAGGTCGAGCGCAAGTTCTGGGTTGACATCACATATCAGAAGGCCATGGTCGAGGCAGAGATCGCCTGGATCTCTGGCTTCGTCGCCGAACTCGAAGCAGGCGACATCGACTGGTAGCCGCACCGCGGCATCCGTCGTCCACAATTCACAACAACATCAAGGAATCAGCACTATGGATAAAGTCACGCGCCCCTGGCCGGCGCTTTGGGCGTTGGTGATCGGGTTCTTCATGATCCTGATCGACACGACAATCGTGTCGGTTGCCAACCCGAAAATCATGGAGGGCCTGAAGACCGACATCAACTCGGTCATCTGGGTCACAAGCGCATATCTGCTCGCGTATGCCGTGCCGTTGCTCGTCACCGGCAGGCTCGGTGACCGGTTCGGACCGAAGAACCTCTACCTGATCGGGCTTGTCGTCTTCACGCTGTCGTCCGCCTGGTGCGGGTTCTCCGGCACCATCGAGATGCTGATTGTCGCGCGCGTGTTCCAGGGGCTCGGTGCCGCGCTGATGACACCGCAGACAATGGCCGTGATCACGCGAATCTTCCCGCCAGAGCGGCGCGGGCAGGCGATGGGGCTGTGGGGGGCAGTCGCGGGCGTCGCCACGCTGATCGGGCCGGTGCTCGGTGGCGTGCTTGTCGACGGGCTCGGCTGGGAGTGGATCTTCTTCATCAACATCCCTGTTGGTGTTGTCGCGTTCGTGATGGCGTGGCGGCTGGTTCCGAAGCTGCAGACGCATCCGCACCGGTTCGACATCCTCGGCGTCATCTTGAGTGCCGTCGGGATGTTCCTGGTCGTCTTCGGCATTCAGGAGGGCGAGAAGTACGACTGGGGAACGATCACCGGCCCGATCTCGGTGTGGTCGCTGATCATCGCAGGCATCGTCGTGCTCGTCGGCTTTGTGGTGTGGCAGGCCGTGAACAAGGGCGAGCCGCTGCTGCCGCTCAGGCTGTTCCGCGACCGTAACTTCTCGCTTGCCAATGCGGCGATCACGACCGTCGGATTCACCGTCACGTGTATGTCGCTCCCCCTGGTGTTCTTCTTTCAGATCGTGCTCGGGTTCACCCCGACCGGGTCGGCACTGATGCTCATCCCGATGGCCGTGTTCTCGGGTGGTCTTGCACCGGTCGTCGGCAAGCTCGTCGACCTGATCAACCCCCGTTACATCGCACTGTTCGGGCTGCTGCTTTTCGCGGTCTCGCTCTACTGGTACTCGATCTGGCTCGACCCGAATCCCGACCTCGCGTGGCGTCTGCTGATCCCCAGCGGCGTGCTCGGCATCGCGATGTCATGCGTGTGGTCGCCGATCTCGACAACGGCGACGTACAACCTTCCGCAGGCACAGGCCGGCGCAGGTGCGGGGGTGTATAACACGACCAGGCAGATCGGCGCGGTGCTCGGAAGCGCATCCATTGCCGTGTTGATCGAGGCCAGGCTTGGTGCCAACGGCATCCACTCGTCCGCCTCAGGTGCTGAGTTCGGCGGAACGCTGCCAGCCCCGCTGCAGGCCGGATTCACGGATGCGATGGCGCAGTCGATGCTGTTGCCAGCCGCAGTCGCGCTGGTCGGAGCCGTGATTGTGATCTTCTTCGAGAAGCACAAGAAGAACGACGTCTGGGATCACGCGCTCACAGAGCAGGGCGCGCGCAATGCGGCGGCGGCCGAAGCTGCGGATGCCGCGGCCCCGGTTGTCAACGCGGATGCTGC
>DATMTC010000255.1:0-5475 GCA_035565115.1 Microbacteriaceae bacterium
GATGTCGGCCATCAAAGACCAACTTCAGGTCTATCTGAACACTCCGAGCCCGCTTTGATTCGCACCCATCTCGATCTGGAGGTACAACGACGTGACCGCCGCTGAAGCAGTATCTCGTCCCGCTCCCGCGATCCGCCGGCAGACAACCGCGCGACGCAGCTCGCAGTTCGCGCGAGCAAACAGCCGTGGCGCCTGGTTTTTCTTGGCGCCGTTCGGAATCTTCTACCTGGCGTTCTTGATCGGCCCGACTATCTGGATGCTCATCGCGAGCTTCTTCAACACGTCGACGGTGCGACCAGGCCTCGGGTCGTTCGCCGGCTTCGCGAACTATGCGGAGATGCTCGGCAGGGCCGATTTCTGGAGTGCGATGTGGCATACGCTCCAGTTCACGCTGTACACGACGCCGCCGCTTGTGGTGCTCGCCTTCGTCTTGGCGGTTCTCACCAACCGGGTGCGACGCGGTCAGTGGTTCTTCCGGCTCGCGTTCTTTCTGCCGTTCATCCTGCCGTCAGCCACGATCTCGCTGATCTGGCTGTTCATCTTCACGCCAGGATCCGGGCTGTGGGCAACCGTCGAGAGCGCATTGGGCATCGCGCCTGGTCCGGGGGTGCTCGCCAGTCCTGACACGGCCATGATCGGTGTCGCAATCGCCACCGTGTGGTGGACACTCGGCTTCAACTTCGTGCTCTACCTCGCCGGTCTGCAGGAGATTCCCCGCGACCTCTACGAAGCAGCAGCGGTGGATGGCGCGACGAACTGGAACCAGATTCGCTACATCACCATCCCGATGCTCGGCCGAACGACGACGCTGGTCATTCTGTTGCAGATCATCGCAAGCCTCAAGATCTTCGACCAGGTCTACCTGATGACCTCGGGTGGCCCAGGTATTTCAACGCAGGTTGCGCTGACGTTGATCACGGGCACCGGGTTCACAGACAACCGGATCGGCGCGGCGTCAGCAGCATCCGTGCTCCTCTTCATCGTCATCATCATCATCGCTATCATCCGACAACTGATCGATCGCTCGGTCTCACGAAGGGAGGCCTGAGATGACAACGACGGCAGCCACCCCCAGGCGCCCGCGGCGCAAGTCGCCGGTCTCGGCAGCAGCACCAGCAGCAGCACCGACAGGCGCGCAGATCGGCGTCAGCGGCCGCACATTCTCGATCGTCTCGGCCATCGTGCTGATCATCTTCGCCATCGTGTGGCTGATCCCGAGCCTGTTCGCGTTGAAGACCTCGCTGTCCGAGAACGGTACAGCAGCGCTCGGCGCTAACGCGATCCTGTCGAACTGGAACCCGACGCTGCACTCATATGCAGCCCTGTTCAGAGCCGGTGATATCTGGAATTGGTATCTGGCCAGCGGCGTCACATCCGTCATCACGGCTGCGCTCACGGTGTTTTTCGCGTCGATGGCGGCCTTCGCGCTGTCGCGGCTGAAGTTCCGCGGCCGCAACGGCGTGTTCTTGCTCGTGATCCTCGGCATCATGATCCCGACCCAGGTGCTCATCGTCCCGATCTTCCAGGAGCTCGGCGCGATCAACCTGCTGAACACATACTGGTCGGTGATCTTCCCTCAGATTCCAGCCGTGATCGCGGTGTTCATCTTCAAGCAGTTCTTCGACGGCATCCCGCGCGAACTCGAAGAAGCGGCGCGGATCGACGGAGCGGGCCTGTGGAAGGTCTACTGGTCGGTGATCATGCCGCTGTCGCGTCCCGTTGTGGCGGCGGTAGTGATTCTGACGTTCGTCGGGGTGTGGAACAACCTGCTCCTGCCGCTGTTCGTGCTGTCGAACCCGAACCTCATGACGATCCCGGTCGGTTTGGCGACCGTTCAGGGCAGCTTCGGTCAGCGTTACGCAGACATCCAGGCAGGTGCCATGCTTGCCGCACTGCCGCTGATCATCCTGTATCTGATCTTCCAGCGCCGCATCGTCGAAGGTGTCACAGGCAGCGGACTGAAGGGGTGAATGCGGCGCGCGACGTGGGTCGGCGCGGCGTGGGCACGGATGCCTTGCTCGTCCGGTATTCCGGACGCGCTGGCTGACGATCGACTTGTCAGAACCGGTAATCTCGGTTCAAATGAGTCAACGCCGATTGCCCAGCACGTCGTCACGGTGTGGTGTCGACCGCAATATGATGGGCGCGAGGCACCAATCTGGAGGACCCGATGCTCACATCCCACCCAATCCGCACGACACTCGGCTGCATTGCGGCAGCCTCGGTGATCGCATTACTCGCAGGCTGCAGCGGAGGCAGTTCGGGCTCGAGCGGCTCGTCCGACACGTCAGGAAAGACCGACTCCAAACTGGCGGCCATGGTTCCAGACAGCATCAAGAGCGACGGCAAAGTCGTCGTCGCGACCGACCCAACATACGCGCCGATGGAACTCGTCGATTCTGATGGGTCGACCATCATCGGTGTCGACCCCGAGATCGGAAAGGCCATCGGCGACGTGCTCGGCGTCAAGTTCACGTTCGTCAAGAGCACGTTCGATGCGATCATCCCCGGTCTGTCCGCAGGAAAGTACGAGCTCGGGATGTCGTCGTTCACCGACACCAAGGAGCGCGAGAAGGTGCTCGACTTCGTCACCTATTTCAAGGCTGGCACCGATCTGATGGTTCCCGCGGGAAACCCGAAGAAGCTCTCGGTCGATGACGAGTCGCTTTGCGGACTCAGCGTCGCGGCCGAGAAGGGCACGATCCAGTCCGATCAAGACATCCCGGATCGCAGCAAGAAGTGCAAGGATGCCGGTAAGAAGGCGATCGACGAGAAGGTGTACCCCGATCAGAACGCGGTAAACCTGGCGCTGGCCACCGGTCGTGTCGACGCAGCCCTGGCAGACTCGGGTGTCGCAGGTTACATGGCGCAGAAGTCGGACAAGAAGTTCGAGGTCGTCGGCAAGCCGTATTCGACGGCTCCGTACGGAATTGCCGTGCCGAAGGACTCTGGTAACTTCAAAAAGGCGTTGCAGGGCGCGGTCGACGAGATCATCAAGAACGGCACATACGCCAAGATCCTGAAGAAGTGGGCGTCTGACGGCGGGGCGATCACCAAGTCCGAGATCAACGCAGCGCAGAGCTAATGTCCCAAGCACCTACCGAGCCGGAGCTGATCAAGGCGATCCCGGTTCGACATCCAGGGCGCTGGGTGGCGACGGTCGTCGTCTTGTTCCTGCTCGCCCTTCTGGTTCACTCGTTCTTCACGAACCCCAATTTTCACTGGGACGTCGTCTTCAAGTACTTCGTCGACGGCAGCGTGCTCGAAGGCCTGTTGCACACGATCGAGTTGACGGTCATCAGCATGGTGATCGGCATCATCGGGGGCGTCATCCTGGCCGTCATGCGACTGTCGCCGAACCCGGTGCTCTCGTCGATCAGCTGGTTGTACATCTGGTTCTTCCGGGGAACGCCGCTGCTGGTCCAACTGCTGTTCTGGGGCTTCATCGGCGCGCTGTACAAGAACATCTCGCTGGGCGTTCCGTTCGGTGGCCCGCAGTTTTTGAGCTTCCACACGCAGGACCTCATCAGCGTGTTCACCGCGGCGATTCTCGGCCTGGCGCTCAACGAGGCCGCATACATGGCTGAGATCGTGCGCGCGGGCATTATGGCCGTCAACGAAGGGCAGATGCGGGCCGCGCAATCCCTCGGAATGTCGCAGTTCCTGGCGATGCGCAGGATCGTGTTGCCGCAGGCGATGCGCGTGATCATCCCTCCGATGGGCAACGAGACCATCTCGATGCTGAAGAACACCTCGCTGGTGAGCGTGATCGGGTTCAGTGACCTGCTGTATGCGAGCCAGCTGATCTACTCGAGGAATTATCAGACGATTCCGTTGTTGATCACGGCGAGCCTTTGGTATCTGATCGTCACCTCGGTCCTGACGATCGGGCAGTTCTATGTTGAGCGGCACTTCGGGCGTGGCTCGTCTCGTGAGCTGCCGCCGACACCGCTGCAACGCATCAGGCGGATGCTGTTCACCCAGCATTACGTTCCGCCGATGAGCGAGGCGACCCAGGGCGTGCCAGCCGGCCAGGACATTCCAAGCGGGGAGCGAGGTGGAATTCGATGAGCGTGCCCATGGTCTTGGCAGAGGGCGTGCACAAGCGCTACGGCAGGTTGGACGTGCTCAAGGGCATCGACCTCGAGGTGCAGGCAGGCGAGGTGATGTGCATCATCGGGCCGTCCGGCTCTGGCAAATCGACCTTTCTGTCCTGCATCAACCATCTCGAGAAGATCTCTGCCGGCAGGCTCTCGGTGGACGGCGAACTCGTCGGATACCGGGAACACAAGGGGCGCCTGCACGAGCTGCGGGATAAAGAGGTGACGGCGAAACGCCAGGAGATCGGCATGGTCTTCCAGCATTTCAACCTGTTCCCGCACATGACCGCTCTCGGCAATGTGATCGAGGCACCAACGAGGGTTGCCGGCATCTCAAAGGCCAAGGCGATCGCCCGGGGCAAGGAACTGCTCGACAGGGTCGGTCTCGGCGATAAGTTCGGTGCCTATCCGGCGCAGCTCTCTGGCGGTCAGCAGCAGCGCGTCGCGATAGCGAGGGCTCTTGCCATGGAGCCCAAGCTGATGCTGTTCGACGAGCCGACGTCTGCGCTCGACCCTGAACTCGTCGGCGACGTGCTCGACGTGATGCGTGAGCTGGCGAATTCCGGCATGACGATGGTCGTCGTCACGCACGAGATTGGATTCGCGCGTGAGGTTGGCGACTCGCTCGTGTTCATGGACGGCGGAGTCGTCGTCGAGTCAGGCAAGCCGCGTGAGGTGCTGGCGAATCCGCAGCACAAGCGCACGCAGTCGTTCCTGTCGAAGGTCCTCTAACTTTCGGCGAGTGGTCGGCGAACGGGTCCGGCGAGAGGGGAAGGCGCGAGGGGACGGCGGCGGATCAGCCCGTGTTCTGCAGGCCAGCAGCGACCCCATTGACGGCCAGGAGCAGCAGGCGGCGCAGATCGTCCTGCTCGTCAGCGGATGCCCCGGAACGCAACGCGCGCAGGGCACGTAACTGCAGCAGAGACAGCGCATCCACGTATGGACTGCGCAGGCGAACGGCGCGCCTGAGCACCGGACGGCTCGCGAGGAGTTCGTCGCTGCCGCTGGCGATCAGCGCCCAGCGGCGGGTCAGCTCCATCTCTTCGAGCACAAGATTGGCGAGCTCGTCGCGGCCGCCGAGGGCGAGAAACCGTCGTGCGATGCGCTCGTCCGTCTTGGCGAGCGACATCTCAACGTTGTCGATCATGGTGGTGAACAGCGGCCACCGTCGGTATGCGTCGCGCAGTGTCTCCGCGTCGCCGACGGCCGCAAGCGCTGAACCCAGCCCGAACCATCCGGTGAGGTTGATGCGAGCTTGAGTCCAGGCGAAAACCCAGGGAATCGCGCGCAGATCCTCGAGTGACTCGACGGACAGTCCGCGCCGGGCCGGACGTGACCCGAGTGCGAGCAGTCCGATCTCCTCTTGCGGTGTGAC
>DATMTC010000256.1:0-2207 GCA_035565115.1 Microbacteriaceae bacterium
GAACTCCTGGTAGATCGGCTTGGCGTGGTGGAAGTCGCTCTGCGACGACGGAACCTCGTCAAGACGCACGCCATCCACCTCGTATGCAACGCACACCGGAATCGTCTTCAAACCGCTGAGCGTGTCGAGCTTGGTGAGCACAAAGTCGGTGACGCCGTTGATGCGCGTGGCGTAGCGGGCGATCGGGGCGTCGTACCACCCCGTACGCCGTGGGCGCCCGGTCGTCGTGCCGAACTCGAAACCACGCTGGCGCAGCCATTCGCCCGAGTCGTCGAACAGCTCGGTCGGGAACGGGCCAGCGCCGACTCTGGTCGTGTACGCCTTGATGACAGCGATCACGCGCTCGATGCGAGCAGGACCGATGCCGGAACCTGTCGCAGCTCCTGCGGCGGTCGACGACGACGACGTGACGAACGGATACGTGCCGTGGTCGACATCCAGCATCGTCGCCTGACCGGCCTCGAACAACACGTTCTTGCCCTCGTCGAGCGCCGTGTTGATCAGCAGCGATGTGTCGGCCACCATCGGCCGCAGCCGTTCGGCATAGCTGAGCAGGTCTTCGACGATCTCGTCGACGGTGAACGCGCGACGGTTGTAGACCTTCACAAGCAGATGATTCTTCTGGTCGAGTGCACCCTCGACCTTCTGGCGCAGGATGTTCTCGTCGAACAGGTCTTGAATGCGGATGCCCACCCGGTTGATCTTGTCGGCATACGCCGGGCCGATGCCACGGCCCGTAGTGCCGATCTGACGCTTGCCCAGGAAGCGCTCCGTGACCTTGTCCATCGTGCGGTGATACTGCGTGATCACGTGCGCATTCGACG
Organism: Microbacteriaceae bacterium; assembly: GCA_035565115.1. Lineage (GTDB taxonomy): Bacteria > Actinomycetota > Actinomycetes > Actinomycetales > Microbacteriaceae > Rathayibacter_A. Next base: position 825 of record DATMTC010000256.1, read on the forward strand.
AGACGCGCAGACGCGAGACGTCCACGCCCCGGGCGATCAAGGCATCCAGTTCCTCGAACAGCACCTCGAGGTCGACAACGACGCCGTTGGCGATGACGGGCGTGACGCCCTCGGTGAGGATGCCGCTCGGCAGCAGGTGCAGCGCATACTTCTCGTCGCCGATGACCACGGTGTGCCCCGCGTTGTTGCCGCCGTTGAACTTGACGACGTAGTCGATGCGACTGCCAAGCAGGTCTGTCGCTTTGCCTTTGCCCTCGTCGCCCCACTGGGCTCCGATGATGACGATTGCGGGCATACTGCTCCTCACGGTCAGGATTCTGGCCGGACGCGTGGCTGCGCCGAGCGCGGCGTAACGACGGGTCCACCCCATTGTATCGGGCGGCACCGACGGCGCTCCCTCGCGGCGGTTTGGGGCGCCTCGGCGGACGACTCGAGGCCGAGTTAACCCGACCCGAATTCAGGTGAGACGCCTCCCCGACGGGATTATCCATCTGGCGCCGGTTCTCACCTGAATTCCGGTGCGTTTGGCGACCAATCGCGCTGCCGAACGACCGAACGCGTCGCCGAACGGCAAACAAACGGCTGACGGCTGGCCGACCGAACGAATGGCTGACGGGTCAGGCCTCGCGAATCCAGACCCGCATCTCGCTCGGACCACGGTTCGCCCAGGCCAGGTACGGGATCGCCGTCAGCTCGATCGCATGCGCACGCGGCGCATCCGCGCCCGCCGCATCCGACCCGCCAGTGTGCGCATCGCATGCATTCGACAAGCGGCCCGCGACCTTGACCGTCGTTACGCCGCCAAGAAGCTGCGCGTCGAACGAGCTGGTCAGCGCCGATCCAGCCAGTGCGGATGCGGCGTCGATCACAACGTCATCGAGCACGACACCGGCCGACTGGTCCGGCGACTCGAGCGCATACACAAGCGGTCCACGTTCGATGGCGACGCTTCCACGCACAGCGTCGACTCGCGGATGCGGCCGCTTCACCCTCGGCGCCATCGGAAAAGACAGTTCGATGCTCTCACCGTCGCTCAGCACCCGATCGATGACCGCATACCCGCCCGCCGCGACTGGCTGACCGTCGAGCACCGCGCCGTCGGCCCAGGCTGGAATCCGAAAGGAGAGCTCCACGGATTCGGTCGGCGCCTTCACAACGCGGATGCGCACATCACCGTTCCACGGATACTGCGTCTCCACCTCGAGTTCGAGCGGTCCGGCCGCGGTCTCGACCCGGATGCTCGCAGGCACGTACTGGTGCAGCTGCACGCCGCGTGGCGTCTCCGATGCGACATAGCCGGCCAGGCTTGACAGCGTGCGCATGACATTCGGCGGACAGCATGCGCAACCGAACCACGCTAGGCGGCCGTTCGCCGGGTTGCGT
>DATMTC010000257.1:0-7089 GCA_035565115.1 Microbacteriaceae bacterium
GACGACTTCTGGAACAACTCGACGGATGCCCTGCGCCGCGTCGCCATCGCCAGCGGACTCAAGCTGACCGAGGTGCCTGGCGAGGCAGCGTTCTATGGGCCGAAAATCGACCTGAAAACTCGCGACGCGATCGGGCGCACCTGGCAGCTGTCCACCGTGCAGGTGGACCCCAATCTTCCTGAGCGCTTCGGCCTCGAGTTCACCGATCGGGATGGCACCAAGCAGCGGCCGGTCATGATCCACCGTGCACTGCTCGGCTCGATCGAGCGCTTCTTCGCCATCCTGCTCGAGCACTATGCAGGGGCTTTCCCCGTGTGGCTCGCTCCCGTGCAGGTTGTCGGCATCCCGGTCGCCGCCGAGTACGCGGATGCGCTCGACGATGTCATCGCGCAGCTTCGCCAGCGCGGCGTGCGTGCCGAGGTGGACCACTCGGACGACCGCATGCAGAAGAAGATTCGCAACGCGACGAAGGCCAAGGTGCCGTTCCAGTTGATCGTCGGCGAAGAAGACAGAAGTGCAGGCTCGGTGAGCTTCCGGTTCCGTGACGGAACGCAACTCAACGGCGTACCGGTTGCGGAAGCGATTGAACGCATTACCACTTCGATCGCATCCCACGAACAGGTCGACACGGCATGGCCGACGTGATCGTCGAGGATCCGTCACACCTGGCCGGCGTTCCAGACGAGTTCCAGCGACTATGGACACCGCACAGGATGGTGTACATCCAGCAGGGGCAGCAGCGGCCGCACGGTGACGATTGCCCATTCTGCGTCGCGCCGAGCCTGTCAGACGAGGAAGCGCTCATCGTGCATCGGGGAAAGCATGCGTTCGCGCTGCTGAACCTGTTCCCGTACAACAGCGGCCACCTTCTGGTCTGCCCGTACAGGCACGTTGCGCTCTACGACGACGCGACAGTGGATGAGGTGGCCGAGATCGCAAGCATCACCCAAACGGCCATGCGTGTCATGCGTGCGGTCGCCCGCAACGACGGATTCAACATCGGCATCAACCAGGGTGAGGTGGCCGGCGCCGGCATCGCATCCCACCTGCACCAGCACATCGTTCCCCGATGGGGTTCTGACGCGAACTTTCTGCCGATCATCGCCAAAACGAAGGCGCTGCCACAACTGCTCGGCGACGCTCGCGCCGCCATCGCAGGCGCCTGGCCGACGCCGGCCGCGTAGCGCCCCGCCCATCCGAACACCCCAACCAACCCGAGTAGGATTTGTTGTTATGACTGAAAGCAGCACCACAGGAGAAATCGGCACCGGCCGCGTCAAGCGCGGACTCGCCGAGATGCTCAAGGGCGGCGTCATCATGGACGTCGTCACCGCCGAACAGGCACGCATCGCAGAGGACGCAGGAGCGGTCGCCGTGATGGCTCTCGAGCGCGTGCCTGCCGACATCCGGTCTCAGGGTGGCGTGGCGCGCATGAGCGACCCCGACCTGATCGAAAGCATCATCGCCGAGGTTTCCATTCCTGTTATGGCCAAGGCTCGCATCGGTCATTTCGTCGAGGCGCAGGTACTGCAGGCGCTGGATGTCGACTACATCGACGAGTCAGAGGTGCTCTCACCAGCCGACTACCTCAACCACATCGACAAGTGGGACTTCACCGTTCCATTCGTCTGCGGAGCGACCAATCTCGGTGAAGCGCTTCGGCGCATCAACGAGGGTGCGGCAATGATCCGCTCGAAGGGCGAGGCAGGCACAGGTGACGTGTCGGAGGCCACCAAGCACATCCGCAAGATCACGAGCGAGATCGCAGCACTTACAGCGCTGCGCCCTGACGAGTTGTACGTCGCGGCCAAGGAGTTGCAGGCACCATACGCGCTCGTCGCCGAGATCGCAGAGACGGGCAAGCTGCCGGTCGTGCTGTTCACAGCCGGGGGAGTGGCGACGCCTGCGGATGCTGCGATGATGATGCAGCTCGGTGCGGACGGCGTATTCGTCGGAAGCGGCATTTTCAAGTCGGGCGACCCATCGAAGCGTGCTGCGGCGATCGTCAAGGCGACCACGTTCTATGACGACCCAAGCGTGATCGCAGAGGTCTCTCGCGGACTCGGCGAAGCCATGGTCGGCATCAATGTGGCCGACCTGGCCGCACCGCACCGCCTCGCAGAACGTGGCTGGTAACACGGACGATCGCACGCCCTCGCCGCGCGTCGGCGTTCTCGCACTGCAGGGCGACTTCCGTGAGCATCTCGCCATCCTGAACTCGCTTGGCGCGGATGCTGTGCCGGTTCGTCGGCCCGAGGAACTTGCGAGCGTCGCCGGTCTTGTGATCCCTGGTGGCGAGTCAAGCGTCATGGATAAGCTGTCCCGGTTGTTCGGGCTCGCCGAGCCGCTGCGTGCTGCGATCGGGGCCGGGCTGCCGGTGTACGGCACATGTGCAGGGTTGATCATGCTCGCAGACACCGTGCTCGACGGCATTCGAGGTCAGGAGAGCCTCGGCGGGCTTGACGTCACCGTGCGACGCAACGCATTCGGGTCGCAACTGGACTCGTTCGAGACCGATCTCGATATTCCGGTCATCGGCGAACCACCGATGCACGCCGTCTTCATCAGAGCTCCGATCGTGGAGTCCGTCGGTGAAGCTGCCACAGTCGTCGCTGCACTTGACGACGGCCGGGTCGTCGCTGTCGAGCAAGGGAACCTGCTCGGCACCTCTTTCCACCCAGAGATGGCGGCCGACACGCGCTTTCACGAGTATTTCTTGTCGAAAGTTCGAGCACGGGAGGTCGCAGCATGAATCTGCCAAGCGACATCGGCGCGTTCGCGGAAAGCTGGCTCGACGCGTGGAACGCGCACGACCTCGAGCGGGTGCTGCGCCACTTCGCGGACGACGCGGTGTTCCTATCGCCGTTCGCCGCGCGGATCCTGCCGGAATCGGACGGTGTGTTGCGCGGCAAGGCCGCTGTGCGGGAGTACTGGACCGCTGGCCTGGCCGCCATGCCAGAGCTGCATTTTGAGATCGTCGACGTTTTCACGGGGGTCGACACGGTCGTGATCAATTACCGCAACCAGAGCGGCGGCCTCGTCAACGAGGTGATGACGTTCAAGGACGGACTCGTCGTCAGGGGCGAGGGCACCTATTTGCAAGCCTGAACCACCGCGCCGTTCTACAATGGCATGGCACTTCGGCTGTAACGAAACAGGAGACGCATGTCCGGACATTCCAAGTGGGCAACGACCAAGCACAAGAAGGCGGTCATTGACCAGCGACGCGCAAAGTCGTTCGCGAAGCTGATCAAGAACATTGAGGTTGCAGCCAAGATGGGCGGTGCAGACCTCGCGGGCAACCCGACGCTGGTCGACGCCATCCAGAAGGCGAAGAAGACGTCTGTTCCCAACGACAACATCGATCGTGCCGTCAAGCGCGGTGCAGGACTCACCGGCGAGTCCATCGACTACGCCACCATCATGTACGAAGGCTATGGCCCGAACGGCGTCGCCCTGCTCATCGAGTGTCTGACCGATAACAAGAACCGCGCGGCAGCGGATGTGCGCACCATGATGACACGCAACGGCGGCACCATGGCAGATCCAGGCTCGGTGTCGTACAACTTCCACCGCAAGGGTGTCATCGTCGTTCCTGGCGAGGGAACCAGCGAAGACGACGTTCTGCTTGCCGTACTCGATGCGGGAGCGGAGGAGGTCAACGCGCACGGCGACAGCTTCGAGGTGATCACAGAGGCCACCGACATGGTCGCGACGCGCACCGCTCTGCAGGCCGCAGGCATCGACTACGACTCCGCTGATGTCGAATTCGTGCCGCAGATCAAGGTCGAGGGTGACGCAGAGACTGCCCGCAAGGTGTTCAGGCTGATCGACGCGCTCGAGGACTCCGATGACGTGCAGAACGTGTACACCAATCTCGATCTGACCGCAGAAGTCCAGGCCGAGCTGCAGGACGACGAGTAAGGCCGCAATGACGTTGCGGGTGCTCGGGATCGATCCAGGGTTGACCCGCTGCGGTGTCGGCATCGTCGATGTCGCACCGAACCGCACCGCGAAACTCGTCGAGGTGACCGTGCTGCGCACGACGCCCGAGCAGCCACTTGCCGAACGACTCTTGTCAATTGGAACAGGCATCGAAGCGCTGATGGACGAACACCGTCCTGCCGTTGTCGCCATCGAGCGCGTCTTCGCTCAACACAACCTGCGCACGGTGATGGGTGTCGCGCAGATCAGCGGAGTGGCGCTACATGCTGCTGCGAAACGCGGCATCTCGGTGTCGCTTCACACGCCGAGCGAGGTGAAGGCCGCGATCACCGGATACGGTTCAGCAGACAAGAAGCAGGTGCAAGCGATGGTCGCCCGCATTCTCGGGCTCGCTGAGGTTCCGAAGCCGGCAGACGCGGCAGACTCTCTTGCACTTGCCATCTGTCACGCATGGCGAACGCCTGTGGCTGCGCCGGCCGGCACGCGCTCACCGCGACTGCCGACGGCGGCGACAGATCGGCTCACTGCGCTGACACCCGCACAGGAAGCATGGCGCGCCGCCGAGCGAGGCACCGCGACGTCGGTGCCACCCCGTAGGCTGTCGAGGTGATCTCCTCCCTCAATGGAACGGTGCTTTCGGCCGTCGGCACCACCGCTGTAATCGAGGTCGGCGGCGTCGGATTCTCGGTGCAGGTGACCCCGGATCACGCGTTGTCCATGCGCGTCGGATCGCAGACTCGCGTTCTGACGACGCTGATCGTGCGTGAGGATTCACTGTCGCTGTTCGGATTCGCTGAGCCAGACCAACTGCGGGTGTTCGAGCTCCTCACTGCAGTGTCTGGCGTCGGCCCGAAGTCGGCCATGGGTGTGCTTGCCGTTCTCACTCCTGACCAGATCGCATCCGCCGTCGCAGCAGAAGACGACAGTGTGTTCCGCAAGGTGTCTGGCATCGGCCCGAAGACAGCCAAGCTGATCGTGCTGTCGCTGGCCGGCAAGCTGCTCGCCGCAACACCGGCACGGCCCGCGGCATCCGGTGGCGGGCCGTCATCGACCGCTGACAGCGTTCTCGTCGCTCTTGTCGGGCTCGGGTGGCAGGAGAAGACGGCAGCCGAAGCCATTCGACAGGTCTCGGCAGAGACTGCGGAGAGCGAGCGGAACTCGGTGCCGAGCCTCTTGCGCCTCGCTCTTGCCCAACTCGGTCCAGCCCAGAAGGCGGCTGAGCGAGCGTGAACGACGAGACAGAAGACGTCACGGCTCCCGACCTCGCGTCGGAAGCCGAGCTCGCGTTCGAGGGCGCACTGCGGCCGCGCACCCTCGCCGAGTTCGTCGGCCAGGCGAAAGTGCGCGGGCAGCTGCAATTGCTGCTGACCGCGGCGACCATGCAGGAGCGAACGCCCGACCACATCTTGCTTGCCGGTCCGCCGGGCCTTGGAAAGACGACTTTGGCCATGATCGTCGCGCACGAAAGCGGACGGCCGCTTCGCATGTCGAGCGGGCCGGCCATCCAGCACGCTGGCGATCTGGCGGCGCTGCTTTCGTCTCTCGTGCCAGGCGAAGTGCTGTTCATCGACGAGATCCATCGGATGGCGCGCTCGGCCGAAGAGATGCTCTATCTGGCCATGGAAGACTTTCGCATCGACATCATGGTCGGCAAGGGCGCTGGCGCTACGAGCATCCCACTCGATCTGGCGCCGTTCACGCTGGTCGGTGCCACGACGCGGTCCGGTCTGCTTCCCAACCCGTTGCGAGACAGATTCGGCTTCACAGCCCATCTGGAGTTCTACGACGAGGTCGAACTGGCAGAGGTGCTCACCCGCGCCGCCGTGATGCTCGAATTCGAGATCGATGCCGACGCGCTCGGCGAGATCGCCGGCCGTTGTCGTGGCACGCCGCGCATCGCCAACCGGCTGCTGCGCCGCGTGCGCGACTTCGCACTTGTGCACGGGCGGGCGGCCGACGTCGAGGTTGTGCGAGCGGCTCTTGAGCTCTATGACGTGGATGCGCTCGGGCTCGACAGGCTCGACCGCGCAGTGATGCAGATTCTGCTCACCCGGTTCGACGGCGGCCCCGTCGGCCTGAACACGCTAGCGGTCTCCGTCGGAGAAGAGGCCGAGACCGTCGAGTCGGTCGTCGAGCCGTTCTTGGTCAGAATTGGACTCATTTCGCGCACACCGCGGGGGAGAGTGGCAACCCCTGGTGCGTGGCAGCACTTCGGCATCGACCGCCGTCCCAGCTCACAGCAAGCTCTCTTCACCGATAACCTATAATTCAAGCTGGCCCACAGCCCCCATACGTACATGAGGCGGTTGTCTACCCCTCACTGGAAGGTTCCCCCACAAAATGACTATTGATCCGCTGACTATCGGCATGCTCGTCATCCTGGCGATCTTGATCATCTTCATGTTCCGAAGCAGCCGCAAGCGCAAGCGCCAGGCGGAAGAATTGCAGCAGAAAGTCGTCGCAGGCGCTGATGTCATGACGAACTTCGGCCTCTACGGAACGATCGTGTCCATCGACGCGGAAGACAACAAGATCGAACTGCTGATCGCGCCGAACACCGTCGTCACGGTGCACCGTCAGACGGTCACCCGTGTGATCGACGATCACACTGCCGTCGACGAGCCGGAAAGCGACAGCGCGGCTGCAACGCCCGAGCTGAACACCGACCACGCCATCAGCAATTCCACTCCGGAATTCGGTGAACGCATCGATGGCAACTCAAAAGCTGATAAAAAGGCTGACGAGTAACATTCCGACCCTCCGCACCACCGCCGCAGGCGGTGTCTTCGCGAGCATAGAAAGCTGAGCAGCAGTGGCAAAGTCGTCCCCGGTCTCAAACGCGCGACGTTCACTGACGTGGCTCGGCGTCATCGTCGTCGCACTGATTCTGATTCTGGTGGGCGGCGTGCTCTTCGGGGGCGCTTCGTTCGCCCCCAAGCTCGGACTCGACCTCGAGGGCGGAACGGAGATCATCCTCGCTCCTCAATTGGAGAGCGGTCAGAAGGTCTCGAGTGATGAGCTGAACCAGGCTGTGTCGATCATTCGACAGCGCGTGGATGCCTCTGGTGTCTCCGAGGCTCAGGTGAGCACGCAGGGCAACAACAACATCGTCGTGTCGATCCCTGGGCATCCGGACAACGCGAC
>DATMTC010000258.1:0-3942 GCA_035565115.1 Microbacteriaceae bacterium
AGCTTCTTTTCGTCGTTTGCGAACGCCGCAACCGGGGTCGATGCGGTGGATGCGAGCACCTCGAAACCGACCGGGGCTTTCGCCACGGAATCGCCGTGACTCATCCACGCCGTCTGTTCGGCCGGCTGACCGGCAAGCAGAACGCCTTCGTCGCTGACGTGCACGTCTGTCGACCCGTATTCACGCTGCCCGGTGTGTGCGACCTCGCCGCCGAGCGCTGTCGCCATCATCTGGAATCCGTAGCAGATGCCGAGCGTTGGAACGCCCAAATCGAAGATCGCCGGGTCGAAACTCGGTGCGCCAGCTTCGTAAACGCTCGATGGCCCGCCGGACAGGATGATGCCGACCGGGTTCTTCGCGGCGATCTCCGCCGCTGTGACGGTGTGCGGAACGATTTCGGAATAGACGGATGCCTCGCGCACCCTGCGCGCGATCAGCTGTGCATACTGTGCGCCGAAATCGACGACGAGCACCGGTCGCGCTCCCACGGCTTCCGGTTGCCCGTCTGCGTTCTCTGTGACGAGGACGTTGTCGCTAATGGGATGCCTCCGCGTTGTTGGATGCCTGGACGGTTGATCCTGCAAGTTGCTCTTTCACCTCGCGTGAAGCAAGGTAGGCCTTCACCTGCTTGGTGATCAGGTGCTCCACGATGAACGACATGAACGGGATGACGCCACCGAGGGCGATCTGCACGAACTTCGTGAACGACATGCGCATGAGCGACCAGAGGCGGAAGTCGGCGAAAAGGTACAGAACATACAGCCAGCCGTGGGCGATGAGGATGCCTGTTGAAAGGTCGATTCCGCTCGGCGGAGTGATGCGGCCGGTTGGGTCGTATGGAACGAACGCAAGCGGCCCGTATCCGCTGAACGCATACAGCGAATAGCCCATCCCGTACTTGACGATCATCTCTGCCACGAGCAGCAGAAGCATGATCCCGGTGATGTATGCGGTGACGCGATAGAGCCTCAGCGCCCCTGGGATCTTGGGGATGTCGACAGCGCGCGGTCGAGCGCTTGATGCGGAAGACAGCTGGGCGATGGTGCGGGCAAGCAGCGATCCGCCGTCATCCGATTGTGGAGTGCGGGACATGCTTTCAGTCTACGTTCTTGGTGTCTGTCGGAAATTCGGTGCCGAGGGAGTTCGCGGCCGCTGCGTCTTCGTTCTCGCGCTCCCAGGCATCCCGAACCACGCGATACCACAGGAAGACAGCGAACCCGGCGAAGATGGCCCACTCTGCGGCATAGAACACGTTCAACCAGTCGATCGTCACCTCTTCGCTTGGCGGAGGTGAGTAGATCGGGTCGAGCCCGGCAGGCGGTGTGCCGTGTTCGACCACGTAGCCGGAGTAGACATCTGAGTCGTCGACGCCGTGCCACAGGTTGAACAGCGCCGCAGTTGACATGTCTGTCATGATCCGAGGATCCGTGCCTGGTGCAGGGGCCGTCGGTGATTCGCTTGGAATCAAGCGGCCCGTGACGGTCTGGTTCGACGCAGGCTGTTCGGACAGCCGGGCGATGGCGGCATCCGCTTTCGACTTGGTCGGCGCCCATCCGCGTGCCACGGCCAACTCCACCTTTTTGCCTGCGGCATCCGGCTCGGCCAATGTGACATGAGCGACAACCCACCAGCCGGTGGCACCGTGGTTGAGGCGGTCGGCGATCAGGTGATAATCCTTCGGCTCGAACGCGCCGGTGACCGTGACGAGTTGCCCGACGGATGCGGTTCGAACCGGGCCGTTCGGGGTCGCCGCTTTCGTCAACGGCACGGTCGTCTCGGTCGGGCGTTGCACGACGGTACCCGAATCGATGGCGCGCGCAAGCTGCCATTGCCCGAGCGCGGCGAACGCTGCTGCGATCGCCAACGCGAACACGAGCGCCCCGATCCAGCGCGGGCGCAGCATCGTGCGGAACAGGGTCGTCGCCGGCGGCACCTTCTGCGTGTGGAGCTCAGTCATTCTTTCGTTTCGGGTTGGTCTGCTGCGTGTCGTTTTGGCGTGGGTCGCTCTGCAGCATCGCCTGTTCGATCACACGGTCGATCGCGTGCCTGGTGTCTTCATCCGGCTCGCCACCTTGGCCGGATGTTGCGGCTTCCACCAGCGCAGCCTCTTCGTCGAGAATCGGGTTGCGGCTGCTCGGCGGTCCGGATGCCGCCACTACACGTTTCCCTCGCACAAGTAGAGCACCAAGACGCTCAGAGTTCGCTGCAAACAGCGGTCCGAGCACGGCCATGATCAGCACGTAAAGCCCGGCAAACGGTGTCAGCCGCGAGTCGAGCCCTGCGCCGACAGAGAGCGTCGCAAGAATCAGAGTGAACTCGCCGCGATTGACGAGGATGGCGGCGGCGTTCACGCCCTCCGGTATTCGAAAGCCGTGCAACCGGCCGATGAGCAGCCCGGATGCGATGTTCAACACGAACGTCATCACGACCGCGAGGATCACGACACCAAGCACCTGAGGAAAGTCAGCGACGTTCAGGGCAAGGCCGAAATTCACGAAGAAGAACGCGGCGAACACGTCCCGCAACGGAACGGCGACGCGCTCGATCTTGTTGCGGTACCGGCTGGCGCCCAGCACGAGCCCGATCAGGAACGCGCCGATCGCATCCGTGACCCCGATGATCTCGCCGATGCCGGCGAAGAGCACGGCCAGACCGAAGAACAGGATCGTGAACAGCTCGTCGTCTTTTGTGCGAACCAGTCTCGAAACGACGCGGCCGCCCCAGCGCGCGAGCGAGAACATCACGATCAAGAAGAGGAACGCAATGGACAGCTGCAGGATGATCGGCCAGATCTCGGTCTTGCCGCTGAGAACGACGGAGACGATGGCCAGGTAGATCGCGATGAAGATGTCGCCGACCACTGTGACGCCCAGAATCATCGGCGTCTCATTGTTGGCGAGCCGGCGAAGCTCGATCAGTAGCTTGGTGATGATCGCGCTGGACGAGGTGCCTGTCATGCCTGCGATCACAAGTGCTTCACGCGTGCCCCAGCCGACGGCCATGCCGAACGCGAACCCGAGGCCCATGTTCATCAGGATGTAGAGGCCGCCCGAGACCAGCAATTTGCCTGCACTGCCGAAGAACTCGTCTTGATCGAACTCGAGGCCAAGGCTGAACAGCAGCAGGATCAGCCCGAAGACAGCGATGAGTTCGATGTAATCGGGTTCGAAGTTGAGCGGGAACCAGCCCTGGTGGCTGCTGGCCAGCAGGCCGACCACCATGTAAATAGGGATCGCGGGGAGACTCACCAGCCTGGCGAGGCGCCCGAGCACGTATGCGACGAGCAGGAGCAAGCCGAGGACTATGAGGTCGTCACCGAGATGCATGCTCAGCTACCGGGCGGAGAGTCGATCGTGACGGCCGATGCTGCGCTCGGCAACTCGCCTGAGCGGAAGAACGTGAAGGCCTTTGCGACCTTCTCAGGCGATCCGGCAACCACGAGGGTGTCGCCGGGGAAGACCTTGAAGTCTGCGGAGGGCGCCGGGTTCGCCGATTCGCCGCGCACGACGGCCACGACGGTGAGGCCGACGATTCCGCGGTCGCCTGGACGGCCAAGCTGCTGGCCTGCGATGTAGTCCTCGTAGTCGACCGTGAACCAGTCGATACTGAGGCCAGGGATCTGGTCGAGAGCAGTCAGGGACTCGGTGATCTGGGTGCCGCCGAGCAGTTCGGCAAGAGTGTGTGCTTCATCCTCGCTGAGGCGGAGGGAGACCTTTGTGACGTCTGATCCGTCCTCATCGTCGGAGAATGTGATGAGGTCGCTGTGCCCTGAGCGGTGCGCGATGACGCCGACTTTGCCGCCGTCATCGGTGATGAATGTGTGCAGTACACCCACTCCAGGGAGTTTGACCCGCCGAACATCAACCATGGTGTGAGACTCCCGTGTTGTCAGTTGTTTGGGCGATCTCTTAAGTCTATCTGGCGGGGAGCGTGGCCCCGCCG
>DATMTC010000259.1:0-2747 GCA_035565115.1 Microbacteriaceae bacterium
ACCGCGGCCAGACATCCGCCGCGTGCTTGAACCGATCGGGCCCGTCGTGGTCTTCGCTGCGAGCAACTTTCCGTTCGCGTTCAGTGTTGCTGGCGGCGACACCTGCTCGGCGCTTGCCGCAGGCTGCTCTGTCGTGCTCAAGGTGCACTCGGGGCATCCGCGGCTTTCGGCGCTGACCGGTCGCATCGTGGTCGACGCGCTCGACAGCGTAGGAGCGCCTGCCGGCCTGTTCGCCCTGATCTTCGGAACACAGGCAGGGCGTGACGCTCTGACGGATCCGCGCGTCAAGGCGGGTTCATTCACCGGGTCGATCCCCGGCGGCCGTGCACTGTTCGATCTCGCATCGTCGCGGCCGGAACCAATCCCGTTCTATGGCGAGCTCGGCAGCGTGAACCCGACATTCGTGACGAAGGCGTCTGCCGCGGCCCGTGGCGCTGAAGTCGTCTCGCAGTTCATCGGCTCATTCACCCTCGGTGCCGGCCAGTTCTGCACGAAGCCGGGCATCCTGCTCGTTCCCGCGGACTCCGACCTGATCGATGCGCTGCGATCGGCCGAGCTTCCTGGGGCCGCGCCGTTGCTGAACGACCGCATTCAGAGCGGATACGCGCAGGTCTTGCGCGAGTTGCTTGAGAACAGCGCCATCCAGCCGCTGTCGATGCGGGACGCTGCAACTGCCGAGCCGCCCGCGCCAACGCTGGTTGCGACGACCGTCGAGCAGTTGCTCGCCGACCCGGACGGCCTGGTCGTCGAGTGCTTCGGGCCGACAGCGCTTGTCGTCAGCTATGACGATGAGGCGCAGTTGCTGGATGTCGCACGCGTGATCGACGGCCAGCTGACCGCGACGATCCAGGGTGAAGACGACGACGAGATCGCGCCAGAGCTGATTCGCCTGCTCGCGAAGAAGGCCGGCCGTGTGCTGTGGAACCAGTGGCCGACCGGCGTGACGGTCAGCTACGCGCAGCAGCATGGTGGGCCCTACCCCGCGACGACGTCGCCGACCACCACGTCGGTCGGTACCGCAAGCATCAGCCGCTTTCTGCGCCCCGTCGCGTATCAGGGGGTTCCGGATGCTTTGCTTCCGCCGGCTCTGCAGGAGGCGAACCCGCTCGGCATCCCGCGCCGTGTCGATGGCACGCTGACCCTCTAGCCGTCTGCCTCCTTGCTCGCCCAGCCGTCTGCCTCGCCCCTTTCGCTCGACGGGATCAGGAAGCGCGACTCGCGCATGCGAAAGCCCCGCCGGACGAGTGCCGGACGGGGCTTTTGCAGCTGACGCTCGAGCGAGCGGCAGCGATTACGCCAGGAAGTCTGCCAGGTCGTGCTCAAGAGCCGGCTTCGGCTTTGCGCCGATGACGGTCTTGACGACCTCACCCTTCTGGTACACCTTCATTGCTGGGATGGACGTGATCTGGTACTTCGCAGCGGTCTGCGGGTTCTCGTCGACGTTCAGCTTGACGATCTCGATCTTGTCGCTGTTCTCGGCGCCGATCTGGTCGAGGATCGGTCCGACCGCGCGACACGGGCCGCACCACTCCGCCCAGAAGTCGACCAGGATGGTCTTGTCGGATTCGAGCACGTCTGACTGGAACGTCGCATCCGTGACTGTTTTGGCGTTTGACATTGATTCTCCTTATTCGTGGTTCAGTTCGCTACCGCGAGTTCGTGTTCGCGGGCAGCAGCGGCACCGACTGCGTTCGCGTCAGTCGGCTGGTCTTTTGGGAGGCTTGCCAGGTAGTGTTCGGCATCCAGCGCCGCGACGGTGCCTGATGCCGCGGCGGTGACCGCCTGACGGTATGTCGGGTCGATGACGTCCCCTGCCGCGAAAACACCGGTGCTGGATGTCTTCGACGTTCGCCCGGCGACAGCGACAGTTCCGTCGCTTGTCAGGTCGAGCTGACCGTGCACAAGGTGGGTGCGGGGGTCGTTCCCGATCGCGATGAACAGGCCGTTCAGTTCGAGCTGCTTAGACTCGCCAGTCACCGTGTCGCGCAGTGTGACGCCGGTGACGGCATCCTCACCGTCGATGCCCACGACTTCGCTGTTCCAGACGAACTCGATCTTCTCGTTCGCGAACGCCCGCTCCTGCATGATCTTGGATGCGCGAAGGCTGTCTTTGCGGTGGATCACGTAGACCTTCGACGCGAAGCGTGTCAGGAATGTGGCCTCCTCCATCGCGGAGTCTCCTCCGCCGACGACGGCGATCGTCTTCTCTTTGAAGAAGAATCCATCACACGTGGCACACCATGAAACGCCGTGACCAGACAGGCGCTCTTCGTCGTGCAGCCCGAGCTTGCGATACGCGGATCCGGTAGCGAAGATCACCGAGAGCGCCTCGTAGGTTGCGCCAGAGCCGAGCGTCACGGACTTCACCGGGCCGTCGAGAGACAGCGAGACAACGTCGTCGAGCACGACCTCTGCGCCGAAGCGTTCCGCCTGCGCCTGCATCTGCATCATCAACTCTGGGCCCTGAATGCCCTCAGGGAAACCAGGGTAATTCTCGACCTCTGTCGTGTTCATCAGCTCGCCGCCTGCTTCGACTGAACTGGCAATAACAAGCGGGTTCAGTTGGGCTCGAGCGGCGTAGATCGCAGCCGTATATCCGGCGGGGCCTGAGCCGATGATGATGATCTGCCGCACGTCAACTCCTTGCATCTGATGGGCTGAACAAGCCCACTGGCGAATACAACACATCCTAAGCGGATGCTATTCCGGGTCATGAGAGGGTTCGGAGCGCCGGCGGATTCGGTTTG
>DATMTC010000260.1:0-4609 GCA_035565115.1 Microbacteriaceae bacterium
GTGAGCGGCCAGCAGCTGATCGAGGATGACCAGCGAGCGGATGTCGTGCTCGCCGCCGAACGCGACGTGTCAGAGGCCGTTCCCGTGCTGGTCGATGGTGCGTTCACTGCAGTCGCCCCGGCGCGCTAAGCGACGCCCTCCCACTGCCGAGTGGTGCATTAATGCTGTTCCCTGATGTGGGAAGTGCATTAATGCACTACTCGACGGTATTCATACTGTTCCCTCGCGTGAGTGGTGCATAAGTGCTGTTCCCTGACGTGGGAAGTGCATTAATGCGCTACTCGACGGCGGTGGGGCGAATAAGGCGATCAGCCGGGGACGACGACCACCCGCTCGCTACCCGTCGCGGCGGCTTCCCACGCCTCGGACGCGCTGGAAAGGGCGAACGTGCGCACAGGCACGGCCACCCGCCCGTCGGCGAACATCGCCAGGTATGCCGGCAGCTGCGCCACGATGTCGGAGATCGACGAACTGCCAGCGCCAGAACCGCTCATGCGGATGCGCCTGCTCCGCAGCAGCGCCGCGGGAACAACCGCATCCGCCCCCGCCATCGAGCCGATCTCGACATATGCGATGTCTGCCTTATCGTCGCCTGCGCCGCGCCTGGCAAGCGCGGCAAACGCTGCCTCGGCAGGAGCACCCCAGACGAAATCGAGCACGATGGATGGCGCGTCGCCCCCGAGCGCTTCGCCGATCGCCGCCGCGTCGGCATCCTTGTCGCCACCGAGCGCGACTGTAGTCGCACCGTGATTGGCGACACCGGCAAGCGCGGAGCGGTTGCGCCCAACGCCGACGACACGCCTCGCACCGAGCGCAAAGGCGTTCTGCACGGCGAGCCCGCCGGCAATGCCGGTCGCACCGAGCACGAGCACCGTTCCCAGGGCGCCGATCTCGGAGACCCGGCCGGTGAGCGGCATCCACGACGACAATCCGGGGTTGATCCCGGCTGCGACCTGCACAGGGTCTGCCCCGTGCGGCACGGGGATGCGCAGGCCCGGTGAGATGGCCATGCGCTCGGCGAGTGTGCCGTACGGGGTTGCGAGGTTGCCGGTGTACACCTGTTCGCCTGCAGCCGTACGCGCAACCGCGTCGACGCCGGGGATGAGCGGCCAGTGGTTGCTGCTCGCGTAATGCCTGCCGCTGGCGATTGCGCGCACGACCGGGTGGATGCCCGCCGCGACGAGGTCGACGAGTTCGCCGCCATCGCTCGCGATCGGCTCTGCAAAGTCTCCGTATGCTGCCGGCTGCGTCGGCCCGCTGATGATTGCCGCTTTCATGAGGTCTCCTTAACTTTGTTAAATACGATCTTTCCTTAACATTGTTAAGCTGTCAACATGGCGCGGACACCGGGACTCAGCAAGCAGCACATCGTGCAGGCGGCGATCGATCTGCTCGACGAGGTCGGGGTCGAGGCGCTCACGGTTCGCGCTCTCGCCGCCAAGCTCGACGTCAAGGCCCCAGCGCTCTACTGGCATGTGCGCGACAAACGTGAACTAGCAGATGAGATGGCCACCGAGATCTGGAGGCGAGTGGGCGCAGATCTCGACGCACTCCCGGCCGAGATCACCTGGGACGCCGAGATGCGAGCATTCGCGCGCATCACGCGCGATCATTTTCTTGCGCATCGCGACGGCGCCCGCGTCTTCGGCGGCACCCAACTGACCGACGTGAACGTGCTTCGGCGACAAGAACGCCAGCTGGCCCGATGGCTCGAGCAGGGCTTCGAGCTGGCGGATGTCGTGCGCATCTTCACCCTGCTCTACGACTTTGTTCTCGGATTCTGCATCGAAACCCAGGCAGTGGCACAGGCGGATGAAGACCAGTATTCGCCGACCCTGCGCGCCGAGCGGGTTGGTGCCAAGGAGCATCCGCTTGTCGCAGCATCCGGAGCGCTGATCTTCGGCGATCCGAACGAGCGCTTCGAGGATCTGATCGACGTGCTCGTCGACACGGCGGGGCGGATGCGCACGGGCGGCTTATGAGCTAAATCGGTCGAAGTCGGAATCCAGCGGTCTGGCGTAACGTTCACCCAAAAGGAGGTTTATCAGAATGAAAGCTGTATTGAACGACGTAATCATCGCTGAGGCGCCGAAGGATGAACTGATCTCGATCGAGGGCAATTGGTATTTTCCGCCGGACAGCGTGCAGGAGGACATCCTGCAGAAGTCGCCGACGCCATACACCTGCCCGTGGAAGGGCGAGTGCCAGTACTTCAGCATCCAGTCGAACGGCATGCTGCTGCAGGACCGGGCGTGGAGCTACCCGACCCCGTACCCGAGCGCGTTTGACCGCGTAGGACGTGACTTCAGCGGTTACGTCGCGTTTGCGCCCGACGTGCAGGTCGTCGACTAACGCGGTCGTCGATTAGCGCGCATCAGACAACTCCGTTGCTGCCCCCGCCGTGGTTCAGGTAGGGGGCAGGCAGCGCATACGTCGACGGCACCTCCTGGTATTTGCCGTCCGGCTTGCCCAGGTCTGATCCAGGCTGGCTATGCCCCCAGGCACGGCGCCGCATCCGGATGCCGACGATGATCACGAATGTCGCACACGCGATCGCCACGATTCCGAAAGCGACGAGTGCGGTGCCGGCGAGCGGTCCAGCCGCAGTCGCCAGCACGAGTATTCCGTTCGCAAGCGCAACCCATGCAATGGCGGCGATGAGCGCACCGCCCAGGATCACGAGGGTGCCGCGGCGCTGGGCCCGGGCACGCGCCTCATCCCTCGCCAGGGCCTCGCGTGCCCGGTCGAGCGTAGTGCGCGGAGTGTCCATATCTCTAACGTGGCACCATTGCACCCGCAGGGCAAGGACCACGGCGTTCGCGTTCGGCAATGTTCCGGCCCCCGGCCGAACTCAAATGCACATCAGTCGCCGAACTCGAATCGTCAGGATGCCCGCGCTGCAGCTGTTTTACGTGTCGCGGCACTCACCTCCCGATGTCGCCACTCGATCAGATTGGCCGTCGAGAATCGCTTGGAGCACGCACCGCACGACAGTTGTCTGGCCGGTTTGCGGTACCTGTAATGCAGGTGACCGCTCGGGCAACTGCCGACCCACGGTGCCAGCTCGTCGGCGATTGCTCCGCCGTGCAGGCGTTTTCCCTCATAGCCGAGCCCGACAGCGATCTCCCGCCACTTCGGACCGTGACCCGCCCGGCCGCCCGCCAACGCGTGCGCGACCTCGTGAAGCAGAATCTGGTGGATCTCGTCATCCTCGTATCGCGCAGCAAGGTATCGCGAAACCGTGATGCGCTTCGACGTGTAATTGCATAGCCCGGCGCGCGTTTTGGCATTGTCGAAACCAAACGACCACACGGCCGGGTCGAGGTGTAGTGCGATGAGGGCATCCGCCCAATGCCTCACTCGATCCAGATCTGCCATGTCCCGAGAATATCGCGCGCCGGTGACATCGAACGATGAGCGGGAGGCATCTGTGAACAACACGACGTCAGGGCGCCTGTGCAGGGCGAGTCGCAGGTCGGACCGCCGATGGTGTCGCCCGGGCGCTACCCGCGCTTGCGCTGTTCGTCGATGAACGACTCCGTCACCGCAACCGCGATGAGCGTGCTCTCGAGTTGATCCTGCGACGCCCCGAGCTTCTCGCGAAGCGCGACGGATGCCCGGAAGTCTTCGAGTGCTTCGGCATACAGCGCCTGGTCGAACGCGACCTTGCCGCGGTGTTGCAGCGCGACAGATTCCAGAGCCCGCCAACCCTGCGTGTGCGCCTCGTCGATGCATGCCGTCAGTTCGGCCGTGGCCTCGGCGAAATGGGCCGAGTATTGCAGCACCTGGGCGCGCAGAATCCTGGGACGCAAGATGTCCTTACGGTCGCCGGTGAAGCGGGCCAACCGAAGCGCCTGGTTGGCGACATCCATTGCCTCGTCGAGCCGTCCGGTAACTTTCAGCAGCCAGGCCCGCTCGCTGAGCGCATCCAGGCTCCGCATCTCACCAAGTTCGTCGAGCCTGCGGCCGACCTCGAGCAGATCAACGCGTTCGCGCAGTGTGGTGGGGTCGTAGCCGAGGATCAAACTCATCTTCAGCAGCGTATCCGCAGCGCGCGGCATCGTCCGCCACGCCTGCCGGGTGTCGGCCGGATCCGCGTTCCGATTTCGTTCGCAGGTGTCTGCGCGATTCATCGAACCCGCACGAATCGTCGTCATTCGTGCAGGGTTAGCGACAATTTGCGCGGGTTCGATGTAACGGCATCCGAAACTCAACTCAGCGGAACGAGCTGAACGGACAGGATGCGGTCGTCGCCCGCTCGCGGGTCGCCCCGGCCGTCCGTGTTGTTAGTGAGCATCCATAATGTGTCTGAGCCTCTGCCGACCACGTCGCGCAGCCTGCCGAAGTCGTTCGCATAGTACGCGACGGCGCGCACGGGAGCGCCGCCGTTGGTGGGGTAGATCACCCAGAGCCGCTGACCGCCCAGTCCTGCCATGAAGATCGTGTCGTTCACGATGGCGAGGCCGCTCGGGCTGGCGTCATCCGTCGGCCACTGACACACCGGATCGATGAACGCCGGATTGTGCGCGATGCCCTCGACGGTCGGCCATCCGTAGTTCCCGCCAGGGCGGATGATGTTCAACTCATCCCAGGTGTCTTGACCGAACTC